>CAXXTG010000057.1:0-18127 GCA_963666855.2 Vicinamibacterales bacterium | reverse complement strand
CATCCAGACGTTCCGCGAGATTCGCGAGGACGACTGCTACTACGTCGACAAGACCGCGTTCATTCCGCCAGCTCGTGCGACGAGGGCAAGCACTACTTCCTGTCGCGCCCGCGGCGCTTCGGCAAGAGCCTGTTCCTCGACACGGTGAAGGAGCTGTTCGAGGGCAGCGAGGCGCTGTTCAGGGGGCTGGACGTCCACGGCGGCTGGGACTGGTGGGTCCGCCATCCGGTGCTGCGCCTCGACTTCAGCGCCGGTCACTTCACCGAGCCGGACGGTCTGCACACGAACCTGATGACGCAACTGGCCGCCATCGAACGGCGGACGGGCGTCGGTTCAGACCACGCCACCGCGCCCGAGCGGTTCGGCCATCTCATCGCGGCGCTGCGCGAGCGCACGGGGCAACGCGTGGTCGTCCTCGTCGACGAATACGACAAGCCGATTCTCGACGCGCTGGAGAAGCCGGAGGTCGCCCGGGCGAACCGCGACTACCTGCGCGGGCTCTATGCAACCATCAAGTCCGCCGACGCGGACGTCAAGTTCACCCTGCTGACAGGGGTCAGCAAATTCTCGAAGGTCAGCCTGTTCTCGGGCCTGAACAACCTAGTCGACATCACCCTCGAGCCCGAGTACTCGACCATCTGCGGCTACACCGAGGCGGACCTCGACGAGGTGTTCGCGCCCGAGCTGCCGGGCCTCGACCGCGACCGCATCCGCGACTGGTACAACGGCTACAGTTGGCTCGGCAAGGAGAAGGTCTACAACCCATTCGACGTGCTGCTGCTGTTCCGCCGCCGCCGGTTCGGCGCGTGGTGGTTCGAGACCGGCACGCCGACGTTCCTGGTCGACACCCTGATCGCGCGCGGCGTCGGCTCGATGGAGCTCGACGGCATGCGGGCCAGTGAGGAATTGCTGGGCGCCTTCGACGTGGACGACATCGCCCCCGAGGCGCTGCTGTTCCAGACCGGCTATCTGACGATTACTCGACGCGGAGGACGCCGGCGGCGAGCTTCTCTACCGGCTCGGCTATCCGAACCGCGAGGTACGGCAGAGCCTCAACCGCAGCCTGCTGAACGCCCTGGCGCCGGCGCCATCGCGCCGGCTGGCGCAGGGCGACCGGCTGCGGCGGCTGCTGCGGGCGGGCGACTTCACGGGGTTGGAGGAGCTGCTGCGGGCGTTCTTCGCCGGCATTCCCTACGAGTGGCACACGAACAACGACATCGCGCGGTACGAGGGCTACTACGCCAGCGTGTTCTACTCGCACTTCGCGGCGGCGGGGCTCGACGTGACCGTCGAGGACAGCGACAGCCGCGGACGCGTCGACATGGCCGTGCGCGTCGACGACAGCGTCTACCTGTTCGAGTTCAAGGTGGTGGAGCAGGCCGCCGGGGGCGCGGCGATGGCCCAGTTGAAGCGAAAGGGCTACGCCGACAAGCACCGCGGCCGGGGCCGGCCGGTGCATCTGGTGGCGGTGGAGTTCAGCCGGGAGACCCGCAACCTGGCGTCGTTCGAGGTCGAGCGGGCCTGATGGGTGTCGCCGGCACCCCTGCTGCCCCCCTGCCGCCCCGGCCACCGGGACGAGTTCCGCAGGGCGATCCGGGTGCGCCGGTGCATCGAGCGTCCGTCGGAAATCGTCGCCTGCCGCTCGGTCGCCCCCGGGCCGGCGCGATCAATCGATGCGACCAGCGGCGATCTCGGCGTCGATGTCGTCGGCGGAGTCGTAGAGCCCAGCGGCAGCCCCGAGCAGGTCGGACATCGTATAGGTTCGGCGACGGTCACGCAGTTCCCGCGTGGTGATGACGCGATCCTGATCGTCCGCGACATACACCAGATCGCCAGCCTCGGGACCGACGACCACCACGTCGTCGACCTCCAGGCCGATCCGGTTCGCGCGCGGCCTCGCCACCTGCTTGAGTCTCATCTGCGTTCAGGTCTCGATGATCTCGCCGATGCGGGCGTTCACGTCGTTGAAGCGGGCGTTCGTGGAGCACTCCGCAATCGTGACCACGATCGCCCCGACGCCCGTGAAGAACGTGAGCCGGTCCGTCGACAGCATGCTTCGATGATACACCGCGCTGGTCCGCGTGTCCCGACCCGGTGGGCGGCCTCGCGGCCGTCGGCCGCTCAGGCTCAGCTTCCGACTCCGCATGATAACCTTGCAATTGCGGACCTGATGTCCGGGATTGCAAGGTGCTTGCCAGATCCATCACCGAGACCGTCACCGCCCGCCTCCGCCATTTCCCCGCGGTCGCCTTGATCGGCCCGCGGCAGGTCGGCAAGACGACGCTGGCGCGGCGGCTGGCCGAGGCGGGCGACAGCGTATACCTCGATCTGGAGGACCCCGTCGACGCGGCGAAGCTGAACGACGCGGCCGGCTACCTGCGCGGGCTTCGGCGGCGGCTCGTGGTGATCGACGAGGTGCAACGCGCGCCCGGGTTGTTCCAACTGCTGCGGGTGCTCATCGACGAACGGATCCGGGCCGGCGAGGTCTCGGGGCAGTTCCTGCTGCTCGGCTCCGCCGCCCCCGACCTGCTGCGGCAGTCCGGCGAGAGTCTGGCGGGCCGCATCGCATATCTGGAGCTGCCGCCGCTCGACGTGCGGGAGACCGGCGGCGACGCCGCCTCGCGGCTGTGGGTCCGCGGGGGATTCCCGCCGAGCTTCCTGGCGGCGAGCGACCTGCAGAGCGCCGAGTGGCGGGAGCAGTTCATTCGGACCTATCTGGAGCGGGACGTGCCGCAACTAGGCCCCCGGGTGCCGGCCGAGACGCTGCGGCGGCTCTGGACCATGCTCGCCCACGGGCAGGGCGGCCTGCTGAACCTGGCCGGGCTCGCGCGGTCGCTGGCCATCGACGGCAAGACCGTGGCGAGATACGTCGACCTGCTGGCGGATCTGTTCCTGGTACGCCGCCTGGCCCCCTTCCACGCCAACGTCCGCAAGCGGCTGGTCAAGTCGCCGAAGATCTACGTGCGCGACAGCGGACTCGTCCATGCGCTGCTGCGGCTCGACGACGAGGACGCAGTGCTCGGACATCCCGTCGCGGGCGAGAGCTGGGAGGGTTTCGTGATCGAGACGCTCATCCGC
Organism: Vicinamibacterales bacterium; assembly: GCA_963666855.2. Taxonomy (GTDB): domain Bacteria; phylum Acidobacteriota; class Vicinamibacteria; order Vicinamibacterales; family UBA8438; genus JAJEEA01. The sequence continues at coordinate 15,049 of CAXXTG010000057.1, read as the reverse complement.
GCCGCCCCCGACCGCGCGGGGGCCAGCTTCTATCTCACCGCGACGGGCGTGGAGGTCGATCTCCTCCTGGAGCTGCCCGGCGCCCAGCTCTGGGCGTTCGAGATCAAGCGGGCGGCCGCTCCCAAGGTCAAACGGGGGCTGCGGATCGCACTAGAGGATCTGCGGCCGGACCGGACGTTCATCGTCTACTCCGGCAAGGAGCGCTACCCGATGGGAGGCGGCGTCGAGGCGATCGGCCTAACCGCGCTGGCGGATACCCTGGCGGGCCTGGAGTCCGGGCGCGACGCATGAATCGGCGGATAACCCGGCGACGCGGCGGGCTGCGCGGTGTGAGCGCAGGGCGGGGCGGCACCGTCCAGACGCCAAGCCCGCCCACTTGCGCCGTTCGCCGCGCGCCTGCGCGTCGAAGCGGACGCGCAGCAACTCCATCCTGAGCCGCTCGAACTCGGCCGCCTGCCCGGCGGAAACCGCCGCCAACAGCCGGGTTTACCGTTCCGCGGTTCCGCGTTCCTCACTCGCTGTTCTGCGCTATCTTCCGCATTCCCGTTCGCCCGTTCTGGTTCCGTGCCGCGGTGCCGCGCCCGGTCTCAGTGGCCGTTCCCCAACCGCGCGGATCTCCACGCGTCGACCGCGCTCTCGCTTCGCGCCAAGTCACCGGCGATTCGCTCGATTCCGGCGACGAACGCCTGGAAGCTCTTCGAGCGGTTCCGTTCTCGGGTCAAGTGCCGGGCCATCAGCCGCGCGCCGGACACCTTCTGGAACTCGGGCACGAGCCGCTCGATCTTGTCAGCAGGGCGTTTCACTTCGTCGGAGTCGCGCGCCTTCGGCCGGAGTGCGCGGAGTTCCTCGCGACCGAACGCTTCCGCGAGCGCGTCCGGTTCACCGAGGTACCATGCTTCCAGTTCCTGGCACACGATGCGAATCAGCGGGTCGGAGCGACGTCCCGGACGGCGTCCGGTCTTGCAGAGACCGAGCAGTGCCTTCTTCAGCGCGCGACAGTCCCCGCGATCGTTATCTCTGACGACCGCAAACCGCACGCCGGGCTCGCGCCACTCACGGAGCTTGCGGGGGATGCTGCGCTCGAGGTCGTGCTTCCCCTCGTGGGGCACGCACTGAAAAGGCAGGCCCGGAAACAGACGCGGCAGCAGGCCGTCGAGCAACACGCACATCGACTCCTCCTCAAGGAGCAGGACGAGACGACTCACGCCGGATCCGCCCCTTCGAAGAGCCGCTGCTTCCAGAGCGCCCCCGGCGGATCGCCCTCGTCGTACAGGTCGCGCAGCAGCTTGCTATCGGACGCGCGCTGAACCGTGGCGAATCCGTCCTTCTTCACCAGCCAGTAGACCTCGTCCAGCTTCACGCCATTGAGGAACTCCGGCGAGTGGGTCGACACGAACACCTGACCGCCGCGGCGCCCGTAGTCGCGGAACTCCTCGGCCAGCTCGCGGAGCAGAGCCGGATAAAGCTGATTCTCCGGCTCCTCCACGGCCAGCAGGGGGTGGGGCTTGGGATCGTGGAGCAGGACGAGATAGGCGAACATCTTGATGGTGCCGTCCGACACATAGCGGGCGATGAACGGGTCCTCGAAGTTGCCGTCCTGGAAACGCAGCACGAGACGGCCGTCGAGGGTGGGCTTGGCTTCGACAGACGTGACGCCCGGCACCCGTGAGCACATCACTTCCAGGATGCGGCGGAAGCGGTCCGGGTGGTGCTCATGCAGGAACCGCGCTACCTGAGCCACGTTCTCGCCGCGAGCCGAAAGGTGCTCCGCGTAGCCCGCCTCCGCACTTGACCAGGCATCGTGGGCGTGGATGTCGGAGATGTGCCAACTCTCCAGCAGCTCCCTGAGCTCCGAAGCGGCCCGGAACTCCTTGAACTGCCCGAGGCCCTTGATTGCCAGCGCGCTGGGATCCTCCAGCTCGATCGTCCGCTCGGCGAACTCGTCATCGGACATCGCCAGCGCCGACCCCCTGCCCCGCGAGGCGTGGACCAAACGCACGAGCCCCTTCTCGATGTCCATCTGACCGAGAAGCTCCTTGCCCACGATTGGTCGCCCGCCATCGTCCGCAATCTCGATCACGTAGGAAAGCAGGGGCGCGCCGCTCTTTCGGAAGGTAACGACGATGCTGAGCGGGCCCGACTGGCCGCGGCTGACGAGCTCCCGTAGCCCCCCGCGTCGGGCGACCGCTTCGGCAACGTTGCCCTTCAGCGCATCCTTCAGAAAACTGAGGGCGTCGAAGAGCGTTGACTTGCCCGAGCCGTTGGCACCGACCAGCGTCGCCATGGACGGCAAGGCGGTCAACTTCGCGTGGCGGAACAGGCGGTAATTCCGCAACTCGATTGATTCGATCAGCATCCCCGTGCTCTCCCACGGCTCAGTGTGCCCACCTCCGCCCACCTTCCGCAGCCGGACACCATCGCGCGCAACCAGCGCGCCGTCTCCCTGGCCCTCCCCGCGCAACGCTGCGGACCGCGCTTGGGCCGGTCACCGCCGCGTCCCGCCGCGCTGCTCGCGTCCCGACGCACGGCGCGCAGCCGAGGCCGCAGCCGCATCAGACACCCGCGTCGCGGGCCCGGCAGGCTTCGCGCCGCCGCCCCGGCCGCGCGTCAGGCCCGCTCCACCGCGCACCCCGTCACGTTGCGGGCCTCCCTGCTGAACTCCACCCCGATCAGGTAGATCGGCCCGCCCGAGGCGCGGTACTTGTCGGCGTACCGCCGCGTCTTGAGCTGCGCCAGCGCCGCGCCCTCGCCCGCCTGCTCGACCACCTTGAACTCGAACAGGTAGACGGCCCCGCCGAACCGCAGCGCCATGTCGGCGCGCCCGTGGCTGCTCGCGTCCTCCACCGTGACGTCGAGCCCCGAAGCCGCGAAATACGAGTAGAACACGCTCGCGTAGTAGCCCTCGTAGCCGGCGATGTCGTTGTTCGTGTACCACGCGTAGGGAATGCCGGCGAAGAAGGCCCGGAACAGGTCCTCCATGCCGGCGAAGTCGCGGGCTTCCAGCAGCCGGCGCAGGCGCACGCTGTTGGCGGTCTGCCGGGTCGCGTCCTGCACGAGGTGGCGCAGCAGGCTCCGGTTCAGACTGCGCCGCACCTCCAGGTTGGGATAGCCGAGGCGGTACAGCGTCTCGCCACCGACCTCCTCGGTCGCCTTGATCGTCAGATAGCCGGTCTGGAACAGCAGCGCCTCGGTGGCGATGGCGTCGACGTCGAAGGCGGACAACAGGTCGGCGGTCGTCACCAGGCCGTCGAGCGTCACCGAGTTGACCCGGCGCCGGAACAGCGTGTCGACCAGGAAGGTCGGCGTGGCCGTCTCGAACCAGTGCGGCGCGAACTCGCGCGTGTCGAACAGCAACAGGACGTCGAACGGGTTGTACACGCTCTCGGCGCCCCGCCAGTTGTAGCCGTTGTACCAGTCGCGGATCCGCTCCCGGTCGAGGCCCGGCAGCTCCGGTCCGAACACCGTGTCCAGATCCGCCTCGGTGTAGCCGCAGACGGCGGAATAGCGCGGATCCAGGGTGATGTCGCGGAGATTGTTGAGGCCGGAGAACAGGCTGACCTTCGAGAACTTGCTGACCCCGGCGAGGAAGCTGAAGCGGACGTGCGCGTCGCACGACTTGATCGTCGAATAGAGGCCGCGCAGGTAGTCGCGGTTGGCGCGGGCGACGTCGCCCGCCTCCAGCGCGTCCAGAATCGGCTTGTCGTACTCGTCAATCAGCACGGCGACGCGCCGGCCGGACGCGCCGTGCAGGCCGCGCAGCAGGTCGCGGAAACGTTCCGGCGCGCTGGCGTGACGCACGGCGACGCCGGCGTCCTCCGCCGCCGCGGCAAGCTGCGCCATGGCGCTCGTGTGGACGTACCCCGGTTCGGCGAAGTTCCCGCCCCCGAAGTCGAGCCGCACGACGGGATGGCGCGCCGACCAGTCCCACCGGTCGTGGATGGCCAGCCCCTCGAACAGCGGCTCGTTGCCCTCGAACAGCTCCTTCAGCGTGTCGAGGAGCAGGCTCTTGCCGAAGCGCCGCGGCCGCGACAGGAAATAGTGCTTGCCCTCGTCGACCAATCGGGCGATGAAGCCGGTCTTGTCGACGTAGTAGCAGTCCCGCTCGCGCAGCTCCCTGAAGGTCTGCAAGCCGATCGGCAACCTGCGTGCGGTCATGAGCCGCGGGCACCTACTCGTAGTACGCCGGCGACTTGTCGAGCAGCGCGTTCTCGGCGATGTCGTGTTCTATCCAGAGCCGGGCGCCGGTCTCGATCAGGAAGTCTTCGACGCGGTCCATCGACTCGATGCTCATCTCGGCGTCGAAGTTGAACGTGGGAACCCGCTTCAGCAGGCGGCTCTCCGGGAAATGGTAGAGGTCGCCGCTGAGGACGACGGGGCCGTACTCGGCGAGGTCAACGAAGAGCACCTGGTGGCCGGGGGTGTGCCCCGGGGCCGACTTGATGACGACGGTGCCGTCGCCGAAGACGTCGTGGTCGCCGTCGAGAATCAGGGTCTCGGCCGTCTCGAGGGCGCCGTAGTACTGCGGGTCGAAGCGGTACGCGGCGGGGTCTTCGCTGAACGCGGCCTCGTGCTCGGGGCGTTGCACGAGCCAGGTCGACGCCGCGAAGTCGTTGGCGTTGCCGGCGTGGTCGTAGTGCAGGTGCGACAGGGCGATGTAGGTGACGTCGGCGGGCTCGTAGCCGAGGTCGGCGAGCTGCGCGCGCAGGGTGGTGGTGACGGTGGCGACGCTGCCGCTCGACTGCGCGGTCGCGTCCTGGCCGGCGAGGGCGTCCGAGAGGCCGGCGTCCCACAGGAGGCTGCCCTCGGCGTGCTCGATCAGGTAGCACGGCACCGAGAGATCCAGGGTCGACACCTCGTCCATGGTCAGCGAAAAGCGTCCGGGATCGCCGACGCTGAGATGCCCGCAGTCGAAGATGTAGAGGCGGGGCGAGGTCAGGCCCGCCTCGGCCGCGCCGGCATCGGCCTCACCCGCGGGCTCGCCGCCGGAACAGGACAGGGCGCCGACGGCAATCACCGCCGCCGGCAGGACCGACAGGCATCTGAACGTCACTTTCTCTCTCCTTCCGTCAAGGATCGGCATCGCGACCCCGCGGTCCCCACCAAGAGCCGACCGGCATTGCGGTCCCCCATCGAAGGCCGACCGGCATCCCGACCTGGCACGCGCGACCGCCCCGCCTTGGCGCCGGGCGGCCGGGCGTCAGGCTCCCGCCGTCAGCCGCGCGTAGACGTCGAGCGCGCGGGTCGTCATCTCGTCGGTGCTGTAATGTTCCCGCACCCCCTCGGCGGCGCGCCGGCCGAGATCGGCCCGCCGGTCGGGGTCGGCGGCGAGCGCGGCGAGAGCCCGCTCGAGCGCGGCGGCGTCCTCGGGCTCGACGAGCACACCGCCGCCGGTGCGCTCGACGAGCTCGGTGTAGGTGCCGCGGCGCGGGGCCACCACCGGCACTCCGCACGCCATCGCCTCAATGAGCGACAGCCCCTTGGGGTCGTCGTACTCGGCCGGGACCACGAACAGGTCGAGGGCCTGCAGGAAGGCGACCTTGTCGTCGAGGGCCAGCTCGCCCCGGTAGCGGACGTCCCCGGCGAGCCCCCGGTCGGCGTTGGCGCGCTCGACCGACCGCCAGTAGCCGGCGTGCTCGGGACCGAGCCAGCCGGCCAGCTCGACGCGGCACCCGGCGAGGTCGCCCCGCCCCCGCAACGCCGCGAAGGCGTCGCACAACCGGTGGATCCCCTTCTCGGGGGCGATGCGGCCGAGGTAACCGAGGGTCAGGGGGCCGCCCGCGGGGGCCGGGCGCGGCCGGAAGCGGTCGACGTCCACCCCCAGCGGCACGACGTGCAGCTTCGCCCCGGGGATCTCCAGGTACCGGCTCATGCAGCCGGCGTAGTAGTCGCTGACCGCGACGAACGAGTCGACGTGCGCGACCTGCCGGCGGATGAGGGCCACGGCCCTCGACCGGTAGGGCTCGGGCAGGCCGCTCAGGAAGATGTTCTCGCCCTGCAGGGTGCAGTTGACGGGGCAGCCGAGGGCCTGCCGGAGGGGCTCGGCGATGCCGATCAGCATCGAGTTCGAGATGTCGATGACGTCGGGGCGGGGCTGGTCGCGCAGCCAGTGGACGAGCTTGTCGAACTCCTTGCGCTGATGCCCGTGCGTGCCCTCGAGCATCGACACCGTGAGCCCGCCGAGCTGCCCGGGGTCGGTCTTCATGCGGCCCGAGACGAGCTTGAGCAGCCACGGCGACTCCCACAGCCGGTCGAGCAGCCACGGCGTCCACCGGAACAGCGAGACGTACTCCTCCAGGTAGACGCTGATGCCGCTGAAGAAGACGCGCTTCCCGCTGACGTTCTCCTCGTCGGTCCGGGTCGGCGTGTACAGCGGCAGCAGGGTGACGTCGTGCCCGCGCCGGGTGAGGGCCGCGGCCAGGGCGTTGTCGCGGATGCAGCTTCCGCAGTACATGCCGCTCGCGCCGGCCGTGATGCTGGTGATTCTCACGTGTCGTCCGTCCCGCGGGTCAGTCCGCGGCGATGGCGTAGAGGAACTGCCGCCCCCGCAGGTAGATCTCGTCGCCGGCGATGGCCGGCGAGGCGTCGAAGCCGTCGTCGAGCGTGTTGACGGCGAGCACCTCGAACTGCGGCCCCGCCCGCAGCACCGCGGTCGCGCCCTCGCGGCTCGTCACGTACAGCCGCCCCCCCGCCGCGACCGGCGACGCGTAGACGTTGCGGATGCCGCGCAGCCGCTCGGGGCCGTAGCGGCGCGCGCCGGTGGCCGCGTCGTAGGCGGTCAGCACCCCGGAGTTGCTCTTGAGGACGTAGAGCTGGCCGTCGAGCAGGAGCGGCGAGGGCACGTAGGGCGTGTCGCGGTCCACCGACCACACCACCGCGTCCGACCCGCGGATGTCGCCCGCCGCCGCCGACAGGTCGATGGCGGCGAGCCGGTTGCCGCGGTAGCCGCTGGTGACGAAGACCAGCCCGTCGGCCGACACCGGGGTGGGGATGGCGTTCTCGGTCACCCCCCGGTCCCACCAGAGCAGCTCGCCGGTGGCCGCGTCGTAGCCGCGGACGGCCTCGGTCGCGCTCGTCACCACCTGCGCGCCGTCCCCGTCCTCGATGACGAGGGGGGTGCTCCAGGAGGTGTCCTCGTCGCGGGACGTCCGCCAGCGCTCGCGGCCCGTCCGCTTGTCGAACGCGGCGATGAACGACCGGCCCTCGTGGTCCCACGGCACGATGAGGAGGTCGCCGTGGAGGGTCGGCGACGCCCCCTCGCCGAAGCTCATCTTCGTCCGCATGTCGCCGAGGTCCGCGTCCCAGAGGGGCCGCCCGTCGAGGTCGTAGCAGTACAGCCCGACCGAGCCGAACGACGCGCACACCACCTCGCCGTCGGTGACCGCCGACGGCGAGGCCCAGGTGTTGGTGTTGTGCCGGCCCTGATGCGGGGCCGTCTCGCTGGCCACGCGCTCCCACAGCACGCTTCCGTCGCGCCGGTCGATGGCGAGGACGACGAACTGCTGCACGTCGGTCGCGGACACGCCGCGCATGATGCGGGTGCGGAGCCGCGAGAAGAACCCCGGCCCCGAGCCCGCCCGCTCGCCGGTCGGCGCCGCGGTCAGGACGAACAGCCGGTCGCCCCAGATGACCGGGGTCGCCGAGCCGAGCCCCGGCAGCTCGACCTTCCAGCGCACGTTCGACGACTCGCTCCAGGTGACGGGGGGGTCCCCCGCCGGCGCGACCCCGCTGCGCAGCGGCCCGCGCCACTCCGGCCAGAACCCGGCCTCCCCGCCCCCGGGCTCCTGAGCGCCCCCCGGGGAAACCGCGGCCGCCGCCAGACAAGCGGCCACGACACAGACCCGCGCCACCCCGCCGCCGTTCATTCGCTGCATGTCGGCTCCATCTCGAATCGGGCGCCGGCGGTCCCAGGGGCCGCCGGCGGACTGGACGTCAGCCGCCTCCCGACTTCCTGGGCGGCCGCTTCTGGATCTCGTCGAGCAGCTTCTCCAGGCGATCGCGCTCGGCGTTGCGCAGACGCCGGTTCTGCTGCGGCGGCCGGCGCTCGACGAGCGCCTTCAGCTCGAGCAGCCAGTCGAGATCGGCCCGCGTCTCGCCGTCCGCCAAGGGCGCCGCCCGCTCCCACCGGCCGAAGTTCCGCAGCACGCGCAGCACGTCCTTCGACCGGCCCGCGCTTTCGTAGGCGCCGACCGCGTCCTCGGGCCGCCCCTGCGCCTCGCGCAGCCGGCCGAGCCGCACCGGGTCGGGGGCTATCGTCTCCAGCACCGACTCGGCCCGGCCCAGCCGCGTGCGCCGCGCCGACCTTGGCTCGTCCGCGCCGCCGCCCTTGATCAGCGCGTCGAACGCCTTGCCCCGCAGGGCGTGGGCCCGGGCCGCCGCGTCCCCGGCATAGCCGGTCAGCTTCAGCCACGCCTCGACGTCGGCGCCCGCGAACGCCGTCGCCGACGCCGGGTCCGCGGCGCTCGCGCCGAGCCCGTCGCGAAGGGCCTGCGCCGCCGACAGCAGCGCCGCCCGCAGCCAGCCGCCGCCGCCCCCCGACACCGCGTCGAGCTCGCGGGCGGACTCGAGCAGGTCGAAGGGCGGCGCCCCCCGGTTGCCCGCCCAGTACTCCAGCGAACGGAACGCGATGGTCTCGTGCATCGACACCACGGCGGGCGCCGCGGGCCCGGAGCCGCCCCCTTCGGCGCGCCCGCCGCCGCCATCCTCCTCCGCCCGCGCCGCGGCGGCGTCCGCCGACGCATCCTCCGTCCGCGAGACGGCCAGGGCCATGCCGACCACCTCCCGGCGCTGCACCCCCTCGGGCACGCCGTCGACGAGGAGCCGCGCCGCCGTCGCGAGCAGGGTGGACCGGGCGTCCCCGCGGACGACGGGGTCCGACACGCCGTTCGGCAGGTCCGGCTCTCCGAGCAGGCGCACCGCCTGACAGGCGCGCTGCCACGCCCGGCGCGGGGCCGAGTCGATCAGGGCGCGGGCGTCGCCGGTCCGCGCGAGCACCCGCTCCTCGGCCGAGGCGTCCGAGTTGGCGAGATGGTCGAGCAGGTCCTCCGCGCTGTACGGCGCCGCGTCGCCCAGCAGATCGCGGCTCTCCCTCAGCTCGTCGTCGCCGGCCTCGACGTCCACGAACACCAGCGTCTCCGTCGCCCGGCTCAGCGTCACCCGCAGATGGTCGATGGCGGTCCGCCGCGCGGGCTGGTCGAGCTCGGCGTCGATTCCGTACGGCGCGTTGTCCGGTCTCAGGCTCCAGAGCAGGCTTCCCGGGTCGAGGACGCAGACCGACTGGTACTCCAGCCCCTTGGTCTCCTCCGGCGTGAGCACGACGCCGCGCAGCCCGGCCGGCACCCAGCCGGGCGGGTCGTTCCGGGGCGAGACGACGACCACGTCGTCGGTCTCGTCGAGCCCCTCCAGCAGCCGGACCGCCTCGGCCCGCGCCGGGAGGTGCACGTGGACGAGGTGCGCGTCGACGTGCTCGCCGCCCCGCTGGCGCCGCTGCCTCGTCGGCCGCGCCTCCTTCTCGATGTCGGCGTAGCGCCCCGACGCCCGGTCGACGACCTCGGCGATGCGGCTGGGGCAGCGGAGGTGCTCGTCGAGATGGAACTTCTCCGGGCGCCGCAGCCGCACCGACAAGAGGTCGTTCACCGGCGCCCACTCGAACCCGGTCGGCCGCACCGTCTGCCCGGCGTCGCCCGCCATCAGCAGCCACGGGGCGCGCCCCCGCGCCCGCGCGATCGCCGCGCAGAGCTCCACCACCACCGCGGTCTCGAGCAGGGTCAGGTCCTGCACCTCGTCGACCACGACGCGGTCGAAGTCGGCGAACCCCTCCGGGATCTCGTCGCGGCGCAGCCGTTCGGCGGCCCGCGTCGCCGCCACCAGCTCGGGGAACACCGATCCGACCCGATCGCGGTCGCGGGCCAGGCGCTGCGCGACCTTCAGCAGCGCCTTGGCGGCCTTGGCGCCGACGCCGGGGGCGCCGGAAAAAGCGTTGTCGTCGCCCCGCAGGGCGCCGTAGGTCCCGTCGCGCAGGCAGGCGACGGCGTGATCGGTGACGCATCCGCGGTCGCCGGGAACCGCCTGGCCGAAATAGACCGCGCGCAGCTCGGCGTGCAGCGCGTGCTGCCGCCGCGCCCACGGTCCCGCCATGTCGCGGCCGAGCCGCGTGAGCACCTGGTCGAACCTGGCGCGGCTGGCGCTCAGGGGCTGCCTCTCGACGTCGGCGCCGCAGACCTCGCCGAGGAAGGTCGTGAAGTCGCGGGCGACCACCTCGGCGTCGGCCGGCGCGAACGACGCGAAGCGCTCTTCGGCGTGGCGGGTGAGCGCGCTCGACCACGTGAGGTACAGCACGCGCTGGCCGCCCCGCGCCTCGACCGCCTTCCACAGCACCGTCGTCTTGCCGGATCCCGGGCGCCCGAGAATCAGCCGGACCGGGTTCTCGTCCTCGACGAAATCTATCTGCTCGTCGGTCCACGGCGAACCCGCGATGTCCCCGTTCAGGTGATCGGGGGTCGTCAACTGCAGGTAGTCGCCGGGGCCGCCCGCCGCCAGCGGGGCGTGGTCGTCGTGATGCCGGACGTCGCGGACCAGGATGGCGCGCTCCGGCAGGTCGAGCGACGCGGCGGCGGGGCTGCCGCACGGCGTCCACCACAGGTAGTACTGCATGCCGTTGTTGCCGCCCAGCGGCGACCGGCGCCACCCGCGGTTCGTGTCGCGGCATCCCTTGACCACCGTCGACCGGCCGTGGGCGGCGAGATGCTGCAGCACGATGCCCAGCCGCTTGTAGAGCTGCGTCCAGCCGCGCAGGCGGTCGGAGACCTCGGGATGCACCCAGAGCCCGTGGCGCAGTTCCCGCAGCTCCAGCTCGGCGGGGTCGGCCGGCGGATCGGTCCGGAACCGCGGCCGGGCGCGCGGCCCCGGCGCGGGGGGGGCGTCGGCCTCGGTCGGCGCGAGCAGCGACGGCTGCGGCTTCCGGCCGAGCGCGTCGGCGATCTGCCGGCACTGGGTGGACGACAGCAGGAAGCGGCGGTCGCGCGCGCTGGCCGCGTCGAGGCCGAGCACGCGCCGCGCCGCCTTGGAGATGTCGCGAAGGTCGACATCGAGGCCGCGCGCCAGTTGCTGGATGGTCTTCCGGCCGTAGACCGCGGCCCCGGGGGTCCTGTCGTCCACGCCGTTATGGTACCGCGAATGTCGTTCCGGCCGACGCGGGGATCGCGCGCGGGCGGCCAAGGGCCGCGCCGTCAGTTGACGATGGCGCTGTAGACGGCCACCTCGAACCGGTCCGTCAGCCGCGACCGGTTGTTGGGGTAGAGCTGGGTCATGATGATCGCCACGAGCTGCTCCTCGGGGTCGACCCAGTAGACGGTGTTGAAGAAGCCCAGCCAGCCGAACGCCCCCGCCGACCGGGGGCCGCCGGTCGCGCCGGGGTCGCCCGAGATCGCGAACCCGAGCCCGAAGCGCTGGCCGGTGTCGGGCACCCCGAGGCCCGCGAGGTGGTCGCGGGTCATGAGCTGCACGGTGCGGCGGCCGAGGATGCGGGCCCCGTCGAGCTCGCCGCCGTTGAGGAGGGCGAGCAGGAACCGCGCGTAGTCGGAGACGGTCGAGGTCAGGCCGGCGCCGCCCGAGTGGTAGGTCCGGGGGCCGTCGTAGGGGTAGCCGGCCGAGTAGACGGTGCGGCCGTCCGGGCTCGACACCGGCTCGTCCGGCACCTCGACGAGGCCCTCGGGCCCCGGCGCGTAGACCGACGCGTAGCGATCGGCGTCCGCGGGGTCGCGGAAGAAGCCGGTGTCGACCATGCCCAGCGGCTCGAAGATCGCGGTCCGCATGTAGTCGGCGAGCGACCGGCCGCTGACGACCTCGACGACCCGCCCCAGCACGTCCACCCCCAGGCTGTAGGTGAACCGCTCGCCCGGCTGGTGCAGGAGCGGCAGCGCCGCCAGCCGGTCGACCATGTCCCCCACCGTGCCGGGGGCCTGCGCGAGCCCGTCGGTGATGCCGGCCTCGATGTAGCGCGGGGCGAGCCGCGGCGGGGCGAGGAAGCGGTAGCTGAGGCCGGACGTGTGGGTCAGGAGATGCCGGATGGTGACGGGCCGGTCGAGGGGCGCGGGCTGCGATCCGGCACCGCCGCCGGGCCCGAGCACCCGGACTTCCGCGAACGCGGGCAGATACGTCGAGACGGGGTCGTCGAGCAGGAGCGCGCCCGACTCGTAGAGCTGCATCGCCGCGACGCTCGTGACCGCCTTGGTCATCGAGGCGATGCGGAACAGGGTGCCGGTCTCCATCGGGGCGCGGCGCTCGAGGTCGCGCCAGCCCACCGCTTCGAGGTGTCCCACGCGGCCGAGGCGGGCGACGAGGGTGACGGCGCCGGCGACCTCCTGACGCTCCACCGCCTCCTCAACGAGGGTTACGATGCGCTCCAAGCGATCCGGGTCCAGGCCGAGCTGCGCGGGCGACGCGGTGGGCAGGTCCTGCCCTGCCGCGAGGGAACCCGTCGCCAACGCCAGCAGGAAGGCACACGACCACCGCGCCGCGCGCATCACTCGTTCGGACATGTACTCACTCTCCCGGATGGGGCGGGAACCCGTCTGATCCGACCGGCGCAGACTCCTGGCGGGTCGGCTGGGTGCCAAGCGGAGCCGAAGGCGGCGATGGGCGGACCAGGAGTCTGCGCCGTAAAACGATGCAGACTCCTGGCAGCGTTGGTTGGGCGCCCAGCGGAGCCGAAGGCGGCGATGGGCGGGCTAGCGCTTCTGGAGTTGCACACCGTTGTACGTCGCCGAGTTGAACTGGTCGCTCGGAAACTCGACCACCACGGGGGTCTGGAGGTTGAACTTGTCGTCCGGTCCGTCGTACTCGCGCACCGTGAGGACCGCGCTGAGGCCGACGATGCCGTAGGTGCCCTCGCCCTCGCCGTCCTCGTCCTCGAACTCGAACCGCTCGTCGTCCTCGAACCGGAACCTCGGCGTGCCCCCCTCGGCCCGGAATTCGGTGCGCTCGCGGAAACGGCCCCCCGGAGGCGTGGCCGGCATCTCGAAGCTCAGCGGGCGGGTCTGCCCCGTCCGGCGGACGTTGGCGACCTGCGCCAGGCCCTGATAGCCGTTGAGGAGCACGGTGAACTGCCAGTCCCCCGACCCCAGCCCGATGAACGAGAAGTTGCCGTCGCCGTCGGTCGTCGTGGTCTGCTGCGACCCGTCGGCGCCGGCGGGATCGGCGATCACCGTGACGCCCTCGAGGGCGTTGTCCCACTCGTCGGTGACCTCTCCCCGCTTCACGCCCTGGGCCTCGGAGAGCGCCGCCGCGCCCAGCGCGATACCCAGCGTCACCATCGCCACCGTCATATGCAAGAGCGCTCGTCGCATCATCGACTCCTTATCCTCGGGGAACCCCGGACACTCTCGTTGCGCGCAAAGCGGCCCGCACGCCGCACCGCGTGACCCGATGCGGCGGCCCGCGATCGCACGGGCACCCGGAGCCGGGCATAGGTGAATCCCGGCGAGCCCACGCGCCCGGCCCGGCGGTCGTGCCGGGAGTCACGCCGGCCGCGGCGCGTCGCCCGGACCGGCCGCGCCCCCGGCCATCGTGTCAGGCCCCGCGCCGAACGCGGGCGCCTACGACCCCGGCTCGGTGCAGTCAGCGTCCGCGGCCTCGTCCCGATTCGGGTCGTGGCACGACAAGGTGGCGCGCAGAGCCCGGATGCCCGACCGCGCGCGCCCCTGGTCCATCGCGCCCGCGGCGGCGCCGATGTCCCTCAGCCTCTCGATCGAGGCCAGGGCCCTGGCGGCCGCATCGTCGTTCCCGCGCTCGGTCCAGAACTCCTCGATCTGCCGGAACATCCCGAACAGCTTCTCGAGGTCCTCGCCCAGTTCGGGCCAGTAGCGTGCGTCGATGTGCAGCTCGGCATCGCCCACGGTGAGGCGGATCTCGTTCAACGCCGGGCCGTACGTCTCCTCGGTCAGCGGCTCCTGCGCCGCCGCGGCAAGGCCCCCGGCCACGAGCGCCGCGCACAAACCGGACACCAGAGCACCCTTCGCACCAGACCACCGCATCATCGTCTTCTCCTCCCCGGACCGGCGGCGCCCGCCGCGGCCTCTGAACGGCAAAGGCCGGCCCCGACGCGCGCGCGGGACCGGCCTCGCCATCACGACTTCACCGAAACCGTCCGCACCGCCCAGCGACGGCGCAAGACGACTTAGTTCCCGGTCGGCCAGAGCACGCCCTGGCTGTTGATGCCTTCCGCGCCCTCGGGCACCGCGCCGTAGCCCTTGAACACGAACTTCTGCAGCCGCGACCCCTCGTAGGTCTCGGTGGTGTAGATGTTGCCGTCCGAGTCGGTGGCGATGCTGTGCACCGCGAAGAACATGCCGGGCTGGCGCCCGCCGTCGCCGAACGCGGTCAGCACCTCCATGGTGTCGCGCTGGATGATGTAGACCTTCATGTTCTGGCCGTCGGCGAGGTAGATCCACCGCTGCCCGTCGTCGTGCGAGAAGGCGATGTCCCAGGTCGAGCCCTGCGAGCGGGTGAGCGGGGCCACGATGTGCTCGGAGACGTAGGTCCCGTCCTTCTGGAAGATCTGGATGCGGTCCTCCGCCCGGTCGCAGACGTACACGAGGCCGTCGTCGGCGATCACCGCGCAGTGCACGGGACCGCGGAACTGCGCCGCGGGGTCGCCGCCGGGCTCGTAGCGGCCCAGGTCGAGGCCGTCGTCGGGCTCGTTGCCGTAGGCGCCCCAGAACCGCTTGACCTCGCCGCTGTCCATGTCGACGACGGCGACGCGGCGGTTGAAGTAGCCGTCGGCGAAGTACGCCTCGTTGGCCTCGTTGTCGATGCCGATCTCGGCGACGCGGCCGAAGCTGTCGGTGGCGTGGCTGTCGCGCTGCGGAGCGGCCCGACCCGTGAGCTCGCTGACCGGACCCGTCATGCGCGCGCCGGCGACGCCGACCTGCATCAGGAAGTTGCCCTGGTGGTCGAACTTCACGACGTGCGAGTCGGGGCCGCCGTTGCCGCCGATCCACACGTTGTTCATGCCGTCGATGGCGATACCGTGGTTCGACAGCGGCCAGGTGTA
>CAXXTG010000056.1:0-4029 GCA_963666855.2 Vicinamibacterales bacterium | reverse complement strand
CCCTCGTCGATGGTGCGCTCCAGGCTCTTGCGCAGGACCTTGCATTCGATCACGAATCGGCGCACGCTTCCGGCCTGCGGCCAGACGACGAGCAGGTCCGTGCGGCCCCGGCCCAGGCCGTACTCGCGTTCGATGCGCCCGCCGCTGTTGACGATGCGCTGCAGGAACGCCTGCAGAAGGAGCTGCGGGCCGGCTTCCTGGTAGGCGAACCGCCCCATCCAGTGCTCGGAATGCTCGCGGAAGAACGCCTGGAAGGCGCCGAGCAACCGGGTCACGTCGAGCCCGCCGTCCGCGTCGACGTACCACGCGGGGTCCTCGTCCAACGCCTCCTGGACCACCCAGGTCAACTCGCGGGGGACGACTTCGGCGTAGATCGGGTTGGCGATGCGGAACGGCGGATCCTGCGCCACGAGGCCGAGGTCGCGCACGTACTCGACGTCGCGGTCGGTGAAGGCGTGCTCGTCGCCACCGCTGAGGAGCGGTTCGACGACGCGCCGCACGCGATCTTCCTTGAGCTTGTCCGCCAACTGGTCCAGATGGGTCTCGCGCCGCCGGATGATCCGTTCCTCCGCGTCGCGCACGTCACCATCCGTGATGGGGCGGCTACGGTCCCGGCCGGCCCGGCGGCGAAAGCACGTCTCGTCGGCGAGGGCGTTCACCAGCCACGGCTGCCCCAGGGTCCGCGCCCATATGGTGGTTAGCGCCGCCGCGGTGAACGCCTGGCCGGTTTCGGCGGTGTGCTGCCCCAGCAATGACGTCACTTCGTGCCGGGTGAAGTCGCCCAGGCGCAGCGACCGCGCCTTGATGTTGAAGGCGCTGCCTCCGGTGACTATCGCCTTCTCGGTAGACGAATGGATGCGATAGTCGCGCACGTCGCGGACACCGCACAGGACGACGCTCTGGGGAAAAGCCTCGGGCCGCCGGACGTATCCGGCCCGCAACTGCCGCAGCACGGACAGGAGCGTGTCGCCGACCAGCGCGTCGATCTCGTCGATCAGCAGGACCAGCGGTGTGGGATCGGATTGCGCCCAACGGGTCAGGATCTCCTTGAGGGCGCCATCGGGTCCGAACCGCTCCAGCAAGCCGGGCCAGTTCTCGTCCACGAACTCATCGCCGAGCGTGGCGCGCGCCCACGAGGCCAGCTCCCCGAGAATCGCGCGCATTGCCCGCGCCGTGTCGTCGCGCGCCACCTGCCCGACTTCCACGTTGACGTACACACAACGGTAGTCCCCGCCCACGCCGTCGTTCAGGAGATCCCGAAGGCCCAGCAGGATGGAGGTCTTGCCCGTCTGCCGGGGCGCGTGCAGCACGAAGTAACGCTTGTTCCGGACGAGCTCGCGGATGTCGTCCAAGTCCAGGCGTTCAAGGGGCGGAATGCAGTAGTGGTCCGCCGGCACGACGGGGCCGGTGGTATTGAAGAAGCGCATGCGCGCTCAGTATGACAGCTTCCGGACGAAGAGCTTGGCGGCTGCGGTGCCGGCTGCCCCGCAGCCGCCTGCCTCTCACTACTGCTGATCGTCCGTCGACGCCTGCGCGTCGAGGACGCGCTGGCCGCTCAAGGCGTTGCGCACCGCCCAGTTGCCCTCGTGGCACGCGTACTCGTAGATCTCGTAGGTCGGGTCGGCGGTCAGGGGCATCTGGATGGTGAACGGGGCCGTGTACACGTTCGGGTCGGTGACGGTGACGGTCCAGAGGATGGTGTCCTCGGAAACGCGGCGGAAGCGCTCGACGACCTCGAGAGCCTTGCTGGTGGGGATGCCCTTGAGGCGGCGGCCGGCGCTGCTCGACGCGATCCAGCCGCGGTTGTGGAAGTTCCTCGACTCGACGACGAGGGTGTCGCCCTCCCAGCGGCCCCGCGAGTCGCCCATCCACATCCGGATGTTCGCGTCGACGTGCGGCTGGTCCGAGATGGGGATGATGCGGACGTCGTGGATCATCTCGTGCTGGATGACGAAGTGGTCCGGCGTCTGCACGATGCGGTAGGCGTTGTTGTAGCCGGCCGGCAGCATCGAGCCGGGGACCCCGCGCGAGATGCAGCGGTCCCACACGCTCATGTGGATGTAGTCGTCGCCGTTGTGGTCCAGGTTGTACTGCTTGGCGTCGAGGGCCCACTGCCGGATGCGCGCGCGCCCGTCGGGCGGGTCGACGATGAGCGAGGTCTGCCCCGTCGACAGCACCGTGTCGCCCGCGTCGAGCCAGTAGCTGCCGTAGCCGCCGACGTTCTGGCCCGCCTCGTAGCGCCGGGCCGGGGCCTCGTCGCGCGCCCGCTCGTCGACGATGCGCTGCTGGTTGATGGCCGCGATCTCCTCGTCGGTCAGGAACGCGCGCCCCCCGAGCTCGGCGGGCCGCTCGATGGGGGTCAGGGTCTTGTTGCCCCACATGCCCTGGAGGTCGGGCTGGCCATCCGGCGTCCGGGGCAGCGTCCAGTCGGGGTCGACGACGCGCTCAAGCTGCGCGCTCGCCCCGGCCGCGCCGGCGAGCAGGCCGGCGGCGGCGAGGGCCGCGACGACGAGGCATCGGGTGTTGGTGAATCTACGCATCGAAATGGCTCCTTTTGTGTGGCCCGAAACTCGGCTCGGCGGCGGCGATTGCCGCCAGACTAATCCTCCGTGACGTTGCCGCGTCAGGCACGGCAGGACTGCGGGGTCTTGAGTACCCGCCGCTCCGCAGCGCCGACTGCAACCCGAAGCACCGCCGGGGGGCACCACTCGGGACCCGCCAATCGCGGACGAGTCTGAGCCGGTCAACGCCGCCTTCCGCAGCACGGCCCCCCCACCCGCATCAACGTCCGGCGGCGGCGGCCTCGCGCTCCTGCACGCGGGCGCCGGCCAGCAGGTTGGTCATGCCGTAGTTGCCCTCGTGACAGGCGTACTCGAAGAGCGGCGCGTCGGTCCGCGTCATCGGGATCATCGCGGTGAACGGCTGGGTGAACGTCGCGGGGTCGTCGACCGTAAACTCGTAGCGCAGGCGGTCGTCGTCCTCGCGGGTGAAGCGCTCGACGAGCCGCGCCGTCTCGCCCGACCCGTAGGAGCGGGCGATGGTGTAGAAGCTGCCGGTCTTGTGCGTGAAGTTGGTCGACTCGACGACAAGGGTGTCGCCGTCCCAACGGCCGCGCGAGTCGCCGAGCCACTGGCGGACGGCGCCGGGCAGGTGCGGCTTGTCGCCGAGGGGCACGATGCGCGCGTCGTGGACCATCTCGTTGAAGATGACCACGTGGTCCGGGGTCTGCAGGATGTGGATGTTGTTGTTGTAGGCGCTCGGCAGCATCGGCGGGCCGGCGTTGAAGCCGAGCATGCACCGCTCGGACAGGCCGAGGTCCTCGGGTCCGCGGGCCGGCGAGTTGAAGACGACGCGCTCGCGGACGGGCCGGCGCCACGCCGTGCGGCGCGCCTGGTCGGCCTCGTCCACGCCGTCGACCCGCGGGGGGATGCGGCCGTCGGGCGGATCGACGATGAGCGACGTGCGCAGGTCCCCCGTCAGGCTGTCGCCGTAGTCCCACCAGAAGTCGTTGTAGGCGCGCTCGACGTCGCGCCGGGCGCCGCCGTCGCGCCGGTCCGCGTTGCGGCTCTCGATCGCGGTGGCCCGGAACTCGGCCGCCTCCTCCGGGGTGAGGACGGCCTGGTCGCCCAGCGCGGCCGGCCGCTCGAGCGGGGTCAGGGTCCGGAAGTCCCAGACCCCGCCCAGGTCCGGCGCGCCCCACGGGGTGCGGGGCCCCGCCGCGGTGGCGGCGGCGCGGGCGGCCGCGGGGGCCTCGAACAGGGACAGGTCGACGGCGTTGGCCATCGCCTCGTAGCCGGCGTCGGACGGGTGCAGCCAGTCGCCGGCGTGCAGATCCCCGCGGAACCGCGTCGTCTGGTCGGGGTCGCGCACCGCGGCGTCGAAGTCGATGACCCCGTCGTAGGCGCCGCTCGTGCGGATCCACGCGTTGAGGGCCTGCCGCTTGGCCTCGCCCGCCTCGGTCCAGTAGAAGGCGCCCTCGAACGGCGGCAGTGTGCCGCCGTAGATGGTCAGCCCCCGCGCATGCGCGCG
>CAXXTG010000055.1:0-19177 GCA_963666855.2 Vicinamibacterales bacterium | reverse complement strand
CCGCTGTTCGAGCCGCGGGTGCCCGGGTTCGTCCACATCCCCTCGCCGTACCCCTACCGCTACGAGGCGCCGCCCGGGGTGAGCCAGGGCGTCGCCGCCGCCGACGAGCTGGAGCGGGCGATCGAAAGGGAGGGGGCCGACACCGTCGCGATGTTCCTCGCCGAGCCGGTGCAGGGGGCGGGCGGGGTCATCGTGCCCCAGGACGACTACTTCCCCCGCATCCGCGAGATCTGCGACCGCCACGACGTGCTGCTCGTCGCCGACGAGGTCATCACCGGCTTCGGCCGCACCGGCACCCTCTTCGCCCTCGACCACTGGGGCGTCGAGCCCGACATCATGCAGTTCGCCAAGGCGATCACGTCGGGGTACATGCCGTTCGGGGGCATCGGCATCAGCGACCGCATCGCCGCCGCCCTCGACGCCGACGCGCGGGTGTGGATGCACGCCTACACCTACTCGGCCCACCCCGCCGGGTGCGCCGTCGCCGCCCGCAACCTGCGGATCATCCGCGACGAAGACCTGCCGGGCCGCTGCGCGGTCCAGGGGGACCGGCTGCTCGCCGGCCTGCGGGCCGCGCTCGGCGACCACCCCCACGTCGGCGACGTCCGCGGCAAGGGCCTGATGTGCGCGGTCGAGCTGGTCGCGGACCGGGCGACGAAGCAGCCCTTCCTGCCCGAGCGACAAGGTCGGACCCCGCGTCCAGCGGGAGGCGGCGGACCGGGGCCTGTTCAGCCGCGTCAAGGCCGACACCTACGTGCTCGCCCCCGCCGCCGTCATCACCGACGAGCAGGTCGACCGCGCCGTCGACATCCTCGCCGGCGCCGTCCGGGCCGTGCTCGGGTAGACGTCCGGGCCGTGCTCGGGTAGACATCCGCGCCGCGGAACGGCTCGGACTTGCTCCCGCGCTGGCTGGGAGGCCGACGGAGCCGCAGAAGACAACTGCCAAGTCCGGCCCGACAGGACCGGAGCCGTAGTCACGTCGCCATCGAGGCAGGGAGCGGGCGGGCGCGGCTATCGGTCTTGCGCAACGCGGCGGCCGCGTGCCAGAGATCCCAGTCGGCCTGGATGCCCATCCAGAACTCCGGCGACATGTCGAACAACCGCGCGAGCCGGAGCGCGGTGTCCGCCGTGATGCCGCGGCGCCCGCGGACCACTTCGTTCAAACGGTTCAGCGGGATGTTCATGCGGCGGGCCGCCTCGACCTGCGTGAGGTTCGCGGGCCGCAGAAACTCCTCGAGCAGCATCTCCCCCGGCGGCGTCGGCGGACGCTCCAGATCGAGCACCGACCGCGGTCCCTCAGTGGTAGTCCTCGCATCTGACGGCATCGGCGTAGCCTCCCTCGAACCGGAACGTGATCCGATACTGCTCGTTCACCCGAACGCTGTGGCGCCCCGCCCGGTCGCCCTTCAGGGCCTCAAGACGGTTGCCCGCGGGCAGCCGCAGATCCCGAATCGTCAACGCGCGGTGCAGCGCGTCCAGTTTCCGCCGGATCACGGGCCACAACCGCTTCGGCAGCCGGCGGGCGGCTTTCGTGTCGCGGCCGTAGTAGATGTCGGCCGTCCCCGCATCGTCGAACGACCGAATCACCTCCACAGGATTACATGACTAACGGGTAATCATCAACCTCCGGTCCGGGCCACGTCGCCGCACCGCGCACGCCGAGGAGGCGGAACCTCCGTTTGGGGGAGCCGCGGTCACGGAGACGCTTCTGCCAAAAACTTGACAGAAGATATCGATGTGATATCATTCTGAAATCCAAATCGGACTCGCCCATTCCGACGGGTCCATGACGGGGGAGAGATGACATGCTCAAGGAGAGAGTTCACGTCGCGTCGTCCGGCTGGCTCGCGCTGGCCGGCCTGTTGACCGCCCTCGCGGCGGTCGTCGTGCTGTTCCTCGTCGACGTCGCGGACAACGGCCAGATCGGCTTCCTCGGTCTCTTGGCGATCCTCTCGGTCCCCATCATCGTGTTCCTGCTGATAGGCCTGTTCATCGTCAACCCGAACGAGGGCCGCGTGCTGCAGCTCTTCGGGCGCTACGTGGGCACGGCCAAGGACCCCGGCCTGCGGTGGGCCAACCCGCTGTTCACCAAGCGCCGGCTCTCGCTGCGGGTCCGCAACTTCGAGACCGAGCGGTCGAAGGTCAACGACGTCGACGGCAACCCCATCGAGATGGCCGCGGTGGTGGTGTGGAAGGTGGTGGACACCGCCGAGGCGAGCTTCGAGGTGGACGACTACGCCGACTTCGTGCAGGTGCAGAGCGAGTCGGCGGTGCGGAACCTCGCGACCCGCTACCCCTACGACACCCGCGAGGCGGGACGCCGCTCGCTCCGGGGCGACACGGAGGAGGTCGCCGGGCAGCTCCAGACCGAGATCCAGGGCCGGCTCGACAAGGCGGGGGTCGAGGTCATCGAGGCCCGCATCACCCATCTGGCCTACGCGGCGGAGATCGCGGCCGCGATGCTGCAGCGCCAGCAGGCGGGGGCCATCGTGGCGGCCCGGACGGAGCTCGTCGACGGCGCGGTGGGGATGGTCGAGATGGCCCTCGACCGGCTGTCGAGCCAGCAGATCGTCGAGCTCGACGAGGAGCGCAAGGCCACCATGGTGAGCAACCTGCTGGTGGTGCTGTGCGGCGACAAGAGCACCCAGCCGGTGGTGAACACCGGGTCGCTCTACTAGCCGCCGGGGGACGCCCCGATGCCCGCACGCAAACCGTTCCTGCTGCGCACCGACCCGGAGGTCATCGCCGCCCTGCAGCGCTGGGCCGCCGACGAGCTGCGCAGCGTGAACGGCCAGATCGAGTTCCTGCTGCGCCGGGCCCTGCAGCAGGCGGGCCGGCTGCCGCCGCCCGCGGGAGGGCCTCCCGACGCCGACGGCGACCAATCGTCGTCGAAGCCATGAGCCCGGGGCGGCGGCTCGAAGAACGGGCCGCCGATTCCGCGGGCCGGGGCCTGACGCCACTATACCGGCTCTATGCACCCGGTGCCGCTTCCCCGCCGCCCCCGAGGCCAGCCCGCGCGTCCACGGTGACGCCCCGAAGCCCCGCCCGCTTCCCCGGCCTGCCCGCGACGGCCCGTAAGCTGCTACCATACGAACGGACCGTTCGATTCACGGAGGCGCGCCATGCACAACCGGCTGAACCCGATCATCGCTCTTCTCGCCCTCGCCGCGGTCGGCGCGCCCGCCGGCGCCGCCGAGGTGCCGACCTTCGCCGCCGACGTGGCGCCGATTCTCTACGACGAGTGCGCGAGCTGTCACCGGCCCGGCGACATCGCCCCGATGTCGCTATTGACCTATCCCGAGGTCCGCCCCTGGAGCCGGGCCATCAAGGACAAGGTCGTGTCGCGCGAGATGCCGCCGTGGCACGCGGCCCCCGGCGGGGTGCCGATCCGCAACTCGCGCGGGCTGAGCCAGGACGAGATAGACACCATCGTCGCGTGGGTCGACGGGGGCGCGCCCCTCGGCGACGCGGCGGATATCCCGCCCCTGCCGACATTCTCCGACAACGAGTGGCACCACCCGAGCGGCCGGCCGCCCGACCACATCCTGCCGATGCCGGTCGAGATGGCGATTCCCGCCCAGGGCGAGCTGCCCTACATCACCCTGTACTCGGCGATCCCGTTCGAGGAGGACGTCTTCGCGAACGCCATCGAGATGCTGCCGTCGAACCGCAGCGTGGTCCACCACCTGTCGGTGAACGTCACCACCCTGCCCGAGGGCACGGTGCTCGTCGACGGGCAGGCCTACGACGCCGCCGGCGCCCCCCTCACCGACGAGGCGATCCGGGCCGCCCGCGGCAGCGATTCGAACGCCCTCGGCGGCGCCACCAAGCTGATCTGCTTCGTGCCGGGGCGCGGGTTCGAGATGTTCCACACCGGCGTCGCCAAGCGGGTGCCGGCGGGCAAGGCGCTGCAGTGGAGCCTGCACTACAACGCCACGGGCCGGCCCGAGGTCGACCGCTCGCGCATCGGCATCTGGCTCTCCGACGCCCCGGTGACCCACGAGATGCTCTCCCGCACCATCGGGAGCCCCCTGCCGACGACGCCCGACCGGACCCTGCCGGTCATCGTCAACGGCGAGGAGGTGCCCCGGCGCGAGGTCCCGGTCATTCCGCCCTTCGCCGACGACTGGGCGATCACCATGCAGACCGACGTCACCGAGCCCATCACCTTCTACGCCATCTCGCCCCACATGCACCTGCGCGGCAAGGACATGCGGTTCCGGCTGGTGTGGCCGGACGGCCGCGACGAGGTCCTGCTCGACGTCCCCCGCTACGACTTCAACTGGCAGACCGAGTTCGAGCTCGTCGACCCCCTGCACATCCCCGCCGGCAGCCGGCTGATCGTCGAGGGGCACTACGACAACTCGCCCCGGAACCGGTACAACCCGGCCCCCCACCGCGAGGTCTACTGGGGCGAGCAGAGCTGGGACGAGATGTTCGAGGGGTGGATCAAGTACTCGATCGACAGCCAGGACCTGTCGAAGCCCGCGACGGAGTGAACACCCGCCGCGGGAGGGCCGATCACCGGCGGGCGCCGGTGATCGGCATGCGTTCCGCTACTTCGGCGCGATGGGCCCCGGCGCGGGCTTCTCGGTCTCGCCCAATTCGTAGCCTCTCGACTTCCAGTCGTTCAGGGCGCAGAATTCCGCCGCCCGGTATCCGTTCTCGGTGAAAAGCTCCGCTGCCCGGGAGCTTCGGCCGCCGGCGTTTCAAAAGAAGACGAGCCGGATGTCCTTGGGGATGTCCGGCATCCGGCGTTCGAGCTCGGCCACCGGGATGTGGATGGACCCCGGCATCGACCCGCTCGCCACCTCCCAGTCCTCGCGCACATCGATGAGCAGCATGGTGGCGCCGGCGTCGACCGCCGCCTTCAGCTCGTCGATGTCCGCCCGCTGCTCGGGCGGCGCCTGCGCGGCGACCGCGGTCGCCGCCAGCAACAGGCCGACCGCCGCCGCGAGCAGGAAGCGCCCCCTGCTCGTCACCCGTCTCGAATCCATGCAACACCTCCTTGGTGCGGCCGGCCATCGATGGCCCGTCACCGCGCGTCGAACACGTCCGCCACGCCCACGGCGAAGCCGTTCAGACACACCGACTCCGCCTGCCGACCCCTGGGGAACACGCCATGCTCGGCGTACTCCTCGCCCGCCAGGGTCAGCACGGTGATCGTCTCGTCCAGGGGATTGACGATCCAGTACTCGGGGATGCCCGCCTCCGCGTAGTCCCGGCGCTTCACCCGAATGTCCCGCCCGGGGTCGTCGGGGCTGACGACCTCGACGACCAGGTCGGCGCCGCGCCAGTAGTCGTTCCCGCGCCGCGGGTCGCCGGCGTCGCGCACGAGCAGCAGGTCGGGCTCGCGGAACTTGCCCTCTCGGATGCGCAGGCGCAGGGGCGCGAAGCGAACCGTGCCGCCGCGGGCGCCGACGAAGGGCGACAGGGCCAGGAACAGGCGCTGCGAGATGGCCTGATGACGGTCCGTCGGCATGGGCGGGACCTCGAGGCGACCGTCCGTGAACTCGATCAGCAGCCTGGCGTGATCGGTCAACTGGAGGTACTGGGCCTCCGTCCAAAGCCCTTGGAGCGGCTCGACGTCGATGTCGGTGTGGCTGTCCGGCGTGGTGATCCGCAGGCCGAGCCTCTGCGCAGCAACCGTCATGGCCGTGCGCCTCCACCGGCGCCGTCCTGCGAATGCGCTGTGCGCACATCCTCCGAGACGGGCGTGGATGTCATGGCAAGGTGCCGGGCACGTCCGCAGTCTAGCACGCCCCGGCCTACGGACCGCGCGGCGGCGAGCGTCTGCTCCTCCGGCCGCCGCGCCGGACGACCGGCCGAGCCGGCCGCGGCGGGCGGCTACTCCTCGGTCACCACGACCAGCGTGTTGACGTCGAGCGGCCCCGCGACCGTCTGCTCGACCCCCGACGGCCACCGCACGTCGATGCGGTCGACCGAATCGGCGGCGGCGAGGCCGAAGTACAGGGGCAGGGAGCTCTGCGACAGGTACCCCGACTTGCCGTCGTGGAGCTGGGTGTAGGTCCGGCCGCCGGCCGTCACCCGCACCACCGCGCCGAGGCCGTCCCGGTTCGAGGCGGTCCCCGCCAGCCGCACCTTCAGGTAGCGGATGCCGCTCCGGTCGGCGAGGTCGCTGACGAGCACCATCGGGGCGGCGTTGAACTCGGAGGTCACGATGTCGAGGTCGCCGTCGCCGTCGAGGTCGAAGATGACGGCCGAGCGGGAGCCGCGGGCGGCCATGACCGTCACGTCGCGCGGCGTGCCGGTGAACGTCGGCAGCCGGTCCGCCTCGCCGAGCGCGAACCACGGCGTGGTCAGTCCGCCCTCGCGCGGCTCGACGCCGAGGATGAACTCGGCGTCCAGGAACCGGGCGCCGGCGTTGTTCAGCAGCACCGAGTTGACCCCGTAGCGGAACGGGAAGTTCATGCTCGACGCGACGAACAGGTCCTCGTAGCCGTCGGCGTTGAGGTCGCCCGCGCTGGGCCCCCACGGCCAGTAGTTCTCGGCCCCGATCTCGTCCGACACCTCGCGGAACCGGCCGGACCCGAGGTTCAGGAAGAAGGCGTTGCCCCAGAGGCTCGTGCTCCCGTCGCCCACCATCTCCGGGTCCCAGATCATGACCGCCTTCCGCTTCTCGTCGGCCGGGCCCACCTCCTGGCTCATGTCCGAGTGCATGTCGGTGACGTAGATGTCGAGCCGGCCGTCGTTGTTGAAGTCGAGGACGGCGACGCCCATCGCGCCCCACGAGGTCCGGGGGAACACGTCGCGGCCCCGCGCCGCGAAGCGGGTCCCCCCGACGTTCTCGTAGTACTCGTCGTCGCCCTGCATGTTCAGCACGTAGAGGTCGGTCCAGCCGTCGCCGTTCACGTCGAGGGGGCTGGCGTCGCCGGACCACCGCCGGTCTACGAGGCCGGTCGCCTCGGAGACGTCGACGAACCGGTTGCCGCCCTCGTTGCGGAACAGCAGGCTCCGCTCGGTCCGCTCCGGGAACAGGTGCCCCCGGAACGCGTCCTCCTCGAACCCGACGTAGTAGCGGTAGCCGTCGCCGCCGATCACGTCGGTGGTGTACACGCCCACGTTGGTCAGGAAGAGGTCGAGCCGCCCGTCGCGGTCGTAGTCGAAGAAGACCGCCCCCGACGAGTGGCCCACGTAGCCGAGCCCCGCGGCGGCGGTGATGTCCCGGAAGGTCCCCGCGCCGTCGTTCTCGTAGAGCACGTTGCCGCCGCGGACGGTGGTGACGTAGAGGTCGGGGTCGCCGTCGTTGTCGATGTCCGCGAACGAGGCCGCGACCCCGATGCGCTCGGCGACGCCGACCCCCGCCGCCCCGGTGACGTCCTCGAAGCGCCCGCCGCCGAGGTTCCGCCACAGCCCGTTGGCCCCGACCTGGTTCACGAAGTAGAGGTCGTCGAGGCCGTCGCCGTCCACGTCGGCCGCCGCGATGCCGTTGCCGTGGTCGTAGTGCACCGCCTTGTAGGTCCGGCCCGCGTCGCTGACGATGCGGTGCACGAAGGTGATGCCGCTCTCGGCCACCCGGTCCGTGAACCGGAAGTCGTGGAACACGTCGAAGTCGCCGGCGGTGCGGAGCTGCGCCTGCCGCCGCGGCTCGACCCAGCTCTCGTCGGCCAGCGTCGGCGGGATGTGCACGACCTCCTGCGGCGGCCGACCCGCGGGCGGCCGGCCCTGCGGCCCGGGGGCGGCGCCCGCGCCGGGCGGCGCGGCGCCGAGCGCGCCCAGGACGCCGGCGAGGCCGGCAATCCGACCGAAGGGTCCGAGTCTCATGGTGCGATCTCCTGTATCCGAATGAACGCGTGCGTCCGCAGCACACCCGCGGGATGAGCCCGGCTCGCGCGGCGCCGGCGCGGGCTCCCCGGAATCAGCCGCCGGCACCGGGCGGCAGGAGGTCGGGGTCGACGGCGGGGCCCGGGTTGTGCTCCGGCTCGTCGTCGCGCCACGGCGTCCGGCACGGCTCGCCGCCCTGGTACAGCGCGAGGTTGGCGGTCATCGCCCGCGCCACGTCGGACCTGCCGGCGGCGGCGGCGACCTCCATCGCGCGGCCCTGCCACTCCACCGCCTCCGCGAAGCGCCCCAGCTCGGCCATCGCCATCGCCGTCGTTTCCGCCACCCCGGCCGTCCTGTACCCCTCCGCCACCAGTCCTTCGACCAGCGCCAGCGCCCGCGGCCCGTCGCGCACCTCCGCATCCGGCGCGGCGGCGAGCAGCCTCGCCATCGCGTGCGGGAAGGACGGCTCCGCCGGATACCGCTCCCGGGCCGCATCGAGCCCCCGCAGCGCCTCGGGGTACCGACCCAGCCGCACCAGGGCCATCGCCTCGCCGAAACGGGCCCGCTCGTCCTGAACCTGCCGGTAGTGGAGCAACGCGGCCTCGAACCCGCCGGTGCGGCGCAACGCGTCGCCCAGCCGGAGACGGGCCGCGCTCATGCCCTCGTCGGCGTCCGCCGCCATCCTGAAGCGCTCGATGGCCTCCCCGTCCCGCCCGCCGCGCTCGAGGAGGGTGCCGATGAGGAAGTGCGGCGCCGCGAAGCCGGGGTCGAGGCTCACCGCGGCCTCGAGCTGAGTCAGCGCGGCCGGGGCGTCGCCGGTCCGGATCAGGGCGGTCCCGAGATTCAGCCGCATCACGGGGTTCTCCGGGGCCATCCGCGCGCCGAGGGTGAACTGCCGCGCCGCCTCCGGCCAGTCCCCCCGCTCCGCCGCCTGGAGGCCGAGGTCGCGGTGGGACTGGGGGCTGCGGAGCAGGGTGTATATCTCGGCCATCAGGGGATCGGCCAGCACCCCGCCCTCGGCTCCGCGGCCGTCCGTGCGGGCGCCGCCGCGGTCGAGATGGGCCCGCGCCCGATCGAGGTCGCCGAGGCCCCGGTAGGCCATCGCGAGGGGATAGTGAATCACCGTCGCCGCCGGGTTCAGCCGCAGGGCCTCCTCGAGACGTTCGACCGCCGCGGCGTACTCCCGCGCCGCGAGGGCCGCCCGCCCCCCCTGATACAGGAGCGCGGGCGTGCCTGGATGACTCTCCCACGCGCGGGCCAGCAGTTGCTCCGCCTCGGCGGGCCGGTCGAGATCGACATGCACGTGCGCCAGCCAGACGACGGCCGGTAGGTCGTCCGGCTCGATGGTCAGAGCGCGCTCGAAAGACTCGGCCGCCCGGTCCAGGTCTCCGAGCCGGATGTGGACGTGTCCGAGGTAGTAGGGCCACCGGAACTCGCCGGGGGCGAGGCGCGCCGCGCTCCGCAGGCACCGCCCCGCCGCGTCGGGGTAGTCGGCGGCGAGCAGCAGCATCCCCAGCGCGCCGTGGGCCTCGCCGCGCCGCGGGTCGGCGACCCCGGCCGGCGCGCCGGCGACGCCCGCGGGCTCCGCCGCTTCCAGCGCGCGGTGGGCGTCGGCGAACTGCGTCCGGGTCGCCGCGTGCATGCGGCTCAGGTCGGGCAGCGTGCACGCCGCACGGGCCGACCCATCCGCCGGCGCCTGCCCCGGCCCGCCGTGCCGCGCGAACGCCGGGGCGGCACCTGCCGGCCCGGCCGCCGCGACGACCGCGCCCAGGACGAGCCCCGCGCCGATGCCGCGCACCAGACCGGTTCGGGCGATGGCACCCCAGGGGCGACGCCGACAAGTGCAGCGCATGCCCTCAATTATCCGCGCGGGGCGGCGGCTCCTTCAAGCCGCGGTGTCGGAGACGAAATCCGGGAAGTCTCGTGTTACGCTCGGTTCCGGGATGTTCGACACTCACGCCATTGCACGGGCGCTGACCGACGCGGGTGCAGACCCCAAGCTCGCCGACGCCATCACCGAGGCCGTGAAGCAGGCGGCCGACCATGGCGATCATGTGACCAGCGACATGCTCCGCGCGGAATTCAACAGCCTGGAAGCGAGCCTCACCTGGCGGGCGCTCGGCATCGCCGGCCTCGCGGTAGCCGCTCTCCGCCTCCTCGGATAGACCGCGGTAGCGGCACCTTGGACGCGCGACCGAACCAGCCGGATGGTCCGAGTCAATCCCGTCGATTCGCCCGGTCGTCATGGCCGGCGTTCGGCAACCAGAACACCGCGTCGTCAACGGCTCATTCGACGGGCCGTCCGGTTCCCTGCGCCAGGGTCGTCCACCGGTCGATGGGGACGCTTCCCCACTCCTCGGCCCCTCCGTCGGGCCACACCACGCGGACCCGGTCGACGGCGGCGGCAGACCCCAGGCCGACGAGCACGCGGGGGTCGCTCGCCGACACGTAGCTGCCGTCGGTGCGCGCGCGCCGCCACAGCGGCGGCCCCACGTCACGGAACACCGCGACGCGGGCCCCCAGCAGGTCCCGGCCCGAGGCGCCGACGAGCCGCAGGCCTACCCAGCGGTTGCCGCCGGCCGCCTCGTTAATCAGCAGGCGCACCGGCCCGTTGTTGTTCGTCAGCAGCACGTCGACGTCGCCGTCGTTGTCGATATCGCCGAACGCGGTGCCGCGGCTGACCTCCGACAGATCGAAGACCGCGCCGGCCTCGGCGCTCACGTCGGCGAAGCGGCCGTTCCCCAGGTTGCGGAAGAGCTGGTTCCGCTGGTGCAGCGGGAACGGATCGTTCACCCGGGCGAGGGCCTCCATGGTCCGGATCTCGCCGTTGGCGACGATGAGGTCGAGCCAGCCGTCGTTGTCGAAGTCGAACCACCCGGTCCCGAACCCGGTGAACGGCAGGCTCGGCGGGCCGAGGCCGACCCGCACCGTCCGGTCCTCGAAGAGCCCCAGGCCGTCGTTGACGTAGAGGGTGTTCGTCTCGGTGGCGATGTGGGTCATGAACAGGTCGTCGTCGCCGTCGGCGTCGAAGTCGCCGGCGTCGACCCCCATGCTCCCCTCCGGCCGGCCGTCGCGGTTGACCGCCGCCCCCGCGAGCCACGCCATGTCCTCGAAGGCGCCGTCGCGCCGGTTCATCCAAAGCTGGTTGGGCTCGCCGTCGTTGGCGACGTAGAAGTCGGTCCATCCGTCGCCGTCGAGGTCGGCCGCCACCACCCCGAGGGCGGGGCCGAACTCGCCGCCGCGCAGCGCCCCGAGCGTGACGTCGGCGAACGTCCCGTCGCCGTTGTTGCGGTACAGCCGGTCGGGCACCGGCGGGTAGCGGTTGGGCCCGCAGTAGTCCTTCTCGCCGGTGCGGCTGAAGCACTCGAGGTCGTCGTCGAGGCGCGGGTCCACGTAGTTGGCGACGTAGAGGTCGAGCCGGCCGTCCCGGTCGAAGTCGGCGAACGACGCCGCCGCCGTCCACCGCGCGTCGTTCACGCCGGCGCGCGCGGTGACGTCGGCGAACGTCCCGTCGCCGTTGTTGCGGAAGAGGTGGTTGTCGCGGAGCCCGATGCGGTAGACGTCGATGCGGCCGTCGCCGTCGAAGTCGCCGGTCGCCGCGCCCATGCCGTACGACGCCACGTCGAGGCCGCTCCCCGCGGTGACGTCGGTGAAGCGCAGGGTGCGGGTGCCGTCGGGGTGAACCTGGAGGTCGTTCCGGTACAGCCGGTCGGTCAGGGGCCGCCCCGCCGGGGGCGCGACCAGGGCCTGGGCCAGGGTCCTGCCGGGGCCGAGCATCTGGCCCTGCACGAGGTAGACGTCGAGGTCGCCGTCGTCGTCGAAGTCGAAGAGGGCCCCGCCCGGCCCCATGATCTCGGCCGAGTAGTACTCGCCGGACATGCCGTTGAAGTGCACGAAGTCGAGGCCCGTCGCCGCCGCGCGGTCGGTGAACCACGCCCCGTCGCCGCCGCCCTGGCCCGCCGCCGGGCCGGACGCGGCGCCGATGAGGCCCCACACCGCCAAGCCCGCCGCCCCGGCCGCGCGGGCCAGCCGCCGCCGGAGACTCACGCGGGCAAGTCCCACCCACCGCCGCCCTTCGCGTTGCGATGCCGCCCCCCCCCCGCGCCACCGCCATCGTCGCTCCGGGGGCAGACAGCCGCAGGCCGCGGCCGGACTAACGTGACCATCCCGCGATGATAGCGCAACCCGCCGCGCCACCCGCCCCGGCCCGGCTCGACCGCCGGCCCCCGCAACCGCCGCGCGGCGGATCCACCCGCACGCGCACATCATGTAGAGCTGCACGAAGACCCACAACGGCCCGGCCCCGCGGGCGCCGGCCGGGAGGAACGAACGAGACCGACCGCCCCAGCCGCCCGCCCCTGAAGGCGCTCAGCTCGTCAAGAACGCGCCACCGCAGTGAAGTCGCAGAACACCGGCTGCGGGAGGGCGAGGCTTGCCACGCGCCAGCGCAAGGAACTCGCAGAATACCGGCTGCGGCCGGGCGGATCGGCGGCTCTATTTCGATTCGCCGCCCTTCGTCACGCGGCGGACTCCGCGACGACGGGGCGCCCCAGGATTCCCCGCACGGCCCGGCCCGCGTCGTCGAGGATCATGTAGGCGGTCGGCACCAGGACGAGGGTGATCACGGTCGCGAACAGCACCCCGAAGCCGAGGGAGACCGCCATCGGCACCATGAAGGCGGCGTCGAGGCTCTCGTTCCACATCAGCGGCGCGAGGCCGAAGAACGTGGTGAGCGACGTCAGCAGGATGGGCCGGAAGCGGTGGACGCCGGCCTCCCGCACCGCGAGCGCGAGGCCCGCCGTCTCGAAGTCGCGCCGGTCCGCCGGGCCGGCGCCGGCCTCGCGCGACAGGCGTCCGACATCGGCGTGCACGCCCCGCGCGCGGTTGATGAAGTCGACCATGATCAGGCTGTCGTTGACGACGACCCCGGTCAGCGCCACGAGCCCGAACATCGACATGATCGACACGTCGAGGCCCAGGAGGGCGTGCCCCCAGACCGCGCCGATGAGGCCGAACGGGATGGCGCTCATGATGATGAGGGGCTGCACGTACGACCTCAGGGGCACCGCGAGCAGCGCGAAGATCATCAACAGCGCGAGCACGAATCCGCGCTGCAGCCCGCCGAGGGCGTCGCGCTGCTCGGCCATCGCCCCCTCGAACGAGTGGAACACGCCCGGGTGGCCGGCCAGGACCTCGGGCAGCACGCGCGCGTCGAGGTCGGCGATCACGTCGCCGGCCGACGCGACGCCCGGATCGACCGAGGCGGTGACGTTGACGGTCCGGTTGCGGTCGACGCGCCGGATCGACGCGAAGCCGCGCCCCGGCTCAACCGCGGCGACCTGGCCGAAGGGCACCTGGCCGCCGTCCGGGGTGCGGATGCGCATGTTGTCGAGGTCGCCGAGCGAACGTCGCCCGTCGCGCGGATAGCGGACCATGACCCGGACGTCGTCGCGGCCCCGCTGGATGCGCTGGGCCTCCTCGCCGTAGAACGCCTGGCGCACCTGGCGTCCGAGGTTCTGCAGGGTGAGGCCGACGGCCTCCGCGGCGGGCTTGATGCCGAGCTGCATCTCCGCCTTGCCGGCGCGGAACGAGTCGCTGACCCCGTAGACGCCGGCGTAGGCGTCGAGACGCCGCCCGACCTCGGCCGCCGCCGCCCGCAGAACATCGAGGTCGGGGCCGGCGAGCTGAACGTCGATGTCGCTGCCCGCGCTCATGCCGCTCAGCGCGAAGTCGACCGCGACCGCCTCCGGGATCGGCCCCGTCGCGTCGCGCCACCGCAGGCCGAGCTCCTCGCTGCCGTAGACGCGCTGTTCCGACGGGAGCAGCTCTATCGCGACCTCGCCCACGTTCGACGCCGACGCGACGCCCCGCGCGGGCCCCATGGGGCCGCCGCCCCGCGCCGCCAGCGGCTGGTCGCCGACCGCCGACAGCACGTGCCGGAAGTAGTCGCGGCCTGTCTCCTCGTAGAGCTCCCGGCGGAGCCGGGCGGCGCCGGCCTCGAGCCTGGCCACCGCCGCCCCCGTGGCCTCGACCGGCGCGCCCGCCGGCATCGTCACCGACGCGGAGATGGCGCGGGCCTCGATCGCGGGCATGAAGCGGAAGCCGGGCCGGCCCGACAGCACCATCCCGACGGTCACGATCATCAGCCCGGCGCCGGCCGCCGCGGTCAGGTACCGCCAACGCAACGCGGCTTCGAGCAGGGGGCGATAGACGCCCTGCGCGACGCGCTTCAAGCCGTCGGCGAAGAACAGTTGGAAACGGCGCCACCGCCCCCGGCGGACGCGCTTCGGCACGTGGGACAGATGGGCGGGCAGGATGTTCAGCGACTCGAGCAGGGAGAACAGCAGGCAGGGGATGACGACGAGGGGGATGACCCGGAACACCTTGCCCAGCACGCCGGGCACGAACAGCAGGGGGCTGAACGCGGCCACCGTCGTCAGGACCGCGAACGTGACCGGCTTCGCGATCTCGTACGCGCCCTCGACGGCCCCGCGCAGGCCGTCGCCGTGCTCCTCCTGATGCCGGTGGATGTTCTCGCCGACGATGATGGCGTCGTCGACCACGATGCCCAGCACGAGGACGAAGCCGAACAGCGACAGCACGTTGACGGAGACGTCGAGGCCCGGCATGAGCGCGATGGCCCCGAAGAACGAGATGGGGATGCCGAGGCTGACCCAGAACGCGAGGCGCAGCTCGAGGAAGAGGGCCAGCACCAGGAACACGAGCGCGAACCCCGCGACGCCGTTCCGGAGCATCAGCGAGAGCTGGCTGTTCAGCGACTCGGCGTCGTTCTGCCACACCGTGAGGGTCACGCCCTCGGGCAGGCGCGCCCGGGCCCCGTCCGCGTACGCCGTGGCGAGCGCGGCGATCTCGAGGGCGCTCTGGTCCCCGGTGCGGAAGACCGTGACCATCATCGTCGGCTCGAAGTCGAACCGGGCGTACTGGTCGGTCTCCTCGAAGCCGTCGACCACCGTCGCCACGTCGCCCAGACGCAGGCGGGTGCCGTCGGCGCGCGTCCACAGCACGAGGTCCTCGAACTCGGCCCCGCGGTACGCCTGACCCAGGGTCCGCAGGAGGATCTCGCCGCCCTCGGTCCGCACCGACCCGCCCGGCAGGTCGAGCGACGAGCGGCGCACCGCCTCGGCCACATCGTCGAACGTCAGCCCGTGCCGCCGCAGGTCGTTCTCGGCCACCTCGATCGAGATCTCGTAGGGCGGCGCGCTCACCACGTCGACCTGCGAGATCCCGGGCAGCGCGGCCAGCTCGTCGCGCACGCGCTCGGTGACCCGCTTCAGCGCGAACGGGTCCAGGTCGCCCGAGACGGCGATGTCGACGACCTGCTGCCGGTTCGTCAGCTCGCGGATGATGGGCTTCTCGGTCTCGACCGGGAAGGTGGTGACGGCGTCGACGCCGGTCTTCACCTCGTCGACGACCCGGCGGGCGTCCGCCCCGAGGTCGAGCTCGATCATCACCACGCCCACGCCCTCGTACGCCGTCGAGCGGATCCGCTTGATGCCGTCGATGCCCTGAATCGCCTCCTCGACGCGCACGTTCACCGCCGCCTCGACCTCCTCGGGGGCGGCGCCGAGATACGGCACCTCGACGCTGATCTGGTCGAGCTCCATCTCGGGGAACACTTCCTCGTTGCTGTTGACGGCGGCCAGGACCCCGCTCAACAGGATGAACGCCATCATCAGGTTGGCGGCGACGCCGTTGCGCGCGAACCAATCGATCATGCCCTTCACGGCCGCTCCCCCGCGGGGCGTCGAACTACGTCTTCCCCGCCACCCGTACAGGCTACGGCGGGCGCCGTGAAGCCGGCGTGAGCGAATCGGCCGACCAGCTTCACGCGGATTTCACGGTTCCTCGGCGCTGTTTTTTCGGGTGGCTTGGGCCAAGGGCATACGCGGCCCGTTTCTCCCGCCTGCGGACTCCTGCGGACACCAGTCGGACTCCCGACGGACAGAGCCCGTTGGCCGGAGGGGCGGGGTGCGCTCGTGCCCTGCGATGGCTTCCGGAAGAACCTGATCGGCGCGGTCGGCACCCTATTGGGGCTTCCGCCCTTCTCTCCGAGCCTCCGCAAGTTGACGCTTGATGGTGGAGACCACGAATCGCGGAAGGTCCCCCCGATGTCTGGGGATCACGATCGGCCTCGGCACGCCGTCCTTGACGTACACGCTGTGGCTGCCGTGTTGCCGGTCGAACGCCCACCCGTCGGCTTCGCACAGTCTGGCGAGTTCCCGCCAGTTCATGCCGCCACCGACATCGCCTGATAGGAAAACCCGCTCTCGACGCCGGAGGAATCGGCGTCGTTCATGTAGTCGATTTCCCTGACGTACTGATCGCGGCCCACCTGTACGAAGTCGTAGCCCTTCCCGTCGAACTCTACCGGCTGCGCAAGCAGATGCGCGGTTTCCCCCTCGAGGGAACGCCGCACGAACCCCGCGTCCGCCAGAGCTTCACGCAGCACTCCCCGTCCGCCGCAACTGTCAAGCCATGCCCCGACGGCTTCCTGCACCGCGGTCTTGGCGAGCGCCCTGGTGGCTCCGGCGGACGCGACCTGCAGGCTCGGGCACCATCCGACCCATGAATCGCCGTCCCGACGCGTACCCACGCGAACGTTGATCGCAACCATAGGCAAGGCGCTGACACCTCCTTCGTCCGCCCGTCATCGCGCGTTCGGCACCATGAACCGGCGGCACTTGGGGCCCATGACGGCCTTGCGGCCCCGGTCGCGCGAACGTGTGGCGGCACTAGCGCGCAGGCTCGGCGTCCGGATCCGGGAAGTACGCGATCATCCCGCCGCGGTTCGTGCCCAGCCAGATCTCGCCGGCGATGCGGATCGCGGCGGTGGACGACGCGAACCCGTCCATTCGCGGATGCTGGAAGATGCGCCGGACCTCGAGCGTCTCGGGATCGACGAGGGCCACGTTCGAGGTCTCCTCGGGCGTACCGAAGTCGCCGTGGCCGGCGGCCAGAATCACCGCGCCGCCGTCGACCGACCGCAGGTTGTCGGGGCGGAACCCCATCGGCACGACGTCCTTCTGCGGCGGCGTCCGCCCGCGCGACAGGCGCGTGAGCTTCTCGCCGCGCCACCCCGCGACGTAGAGCCACCCGCCGTCCGGCGATATCTCGAGGCCGTTCGGGGTCGTGTCCTCGGTGCCCGCGATCAGCGACCAGCCGGCCCCGGCATGCCACTCCCAGACGTCGCCGGTCGAGGTGCTCGTCGCCGCGAAGCCGCCCTCGGGCAGCGCCACCACCGAGTTGAGGCGCAGCCCCTCCGGCGCCACCGCGCACCCGACCCACGCCAGGGAGATCGGCTGAGCCCCCGCGTTCACCTCGAAGACCTCGATCGACTCGCGCCGGCCGTGGTGCACCACGTACAGGTCGTGGACGCCGCCCTCGCCGGGGTCGAGATAGAGACCGTGGGCGCGGAACTCGTCGTTGTCCAGCTCGCCCGGCTCGAGGGGGCCGGGGCAGTCCGGCCACGCCGCCGCGTCGAGCCGCTCGGTCCGCGCCGGGGTCGGGAAGAGGACGGAGGTGGACTTGTCGGCCACGTTCACAAGGTGAATCCGGCCCCCCTCCTGGTTGCCCGACGCGATGACCCACTCACCACCCGGGACGATGGCGAGGTCCTCGGGGCCGATCAGGTCGCAGATGAACCGGATATCCCCCACCGGTCCGCACCCGGGCGCCTCCTGCCCAGCGAGTCCCCCGGAACCCGACAGCACCACCGCGACGCCGACAACCAACCACATCCGTGCTCTCATGACGCTCCTCCCGGCTCGCTCGGCTCGCCGGCGCGGCGCCACGACAGGCCGCCCCGGGACGAACGTGACCGTCCCGCGATGATAGCGCACGCGGCGCTTCGCTCGACGACGCCGCCCCGCGTCGCCCTGAGCGGGCGCGATCATAGAGCACGTGAGGCTCGCCGGGGTTTGCCCGGCCACCGAGTCCGGTCGGAATCCACCGCCCGTAATCCCGCGCCCGGGACCCCGACGGCGCGCGCCGGGGGCGCCGGACGACCCCTGGCACGCCGCGCGCCACCGGGGACGCGTTTCGAGGCTCGCGGCTCGCCGCAGCGCCCTCCGGTCAGAGCGAGTCGGGCGGGGGCGGCGGAGCCTCGGCGTCGGGCGTGCGTTGCCGCTCGACCTCGATCGTGCAGCCGGTGACCAGCGCGGTCATCGCGCCGATGGCGGCCAGCAGCGGCGCGAACACCGCGCCGACCAGCCCCACCGTCAGCGGGAACTCCGCGATGATCTCCCCCTTCTGGCGCACCCGCACCCGCCGGATGTTGCCCTCGGCCAGCAGCTTCTTGAGCTGATCGAGCACCGCGCCGCCCGTGCCCCCCACCGTCTCCCACCAGGTCTGTGTCGACATGAATCCTCCTGCCCGACATTGACGAACGCGGGGCCCACGAAGTTCAGTCCTGCCAACCTGCCGCGTCTCCAGCAGACCCCATGGCCCTGGACCAGCATCTCGGGCTCCGCACCGGCAACCACGCACCCAGGAGCTTCTTGAGGGGCGCTCCGGCGCACAGCCCAAGCCCGCGAAGCCGGCCGCGCCGGCGACCACGCACCCGGGAACTGCATGAGGGGGGTCGGCAGCCTCGTCCCCGATCGCGCCCTCGGAGCGCCGCTCACGCGCGCCGCCACGCTGCCTCCAGCAACAGCCCCCGACCCCTCCCCGTCCCATCACTCGCGGAAGTTGACCCGCGGCCCCGCCCGCAGGAACCCGGTGCCAGCAACAGCCCCCGGCCCCTCCCCGTCCCATCACGCCCTGCGCGCCCATGGCCCCCGATCCGCTTCGCACGCGGCGTGCTCGCAACTCGGGCAATAGAAGCACATGCGACAGTGCCGACCTTGACGCGGCCCGTCGCCGCCCGACAGTCGCCGGATCCACCGCCGAAGAGCGAGGCAAACGCCCCCGATCTCGTCCCGACAGAGCAAGAGCCTGTCTTCCTCGCCGCTCTCAAGATAGTGCCGGCGCAAGAACACGTGCTGTGTCTGGTACTCCAAGAGCGCAGCCACGCCGTAGCCGGCGAGCTGCAGGAGGTCCGGGATCCGCGGTCGGGACGAAGACGCCCGAAAGCGCGTCTTGTAGTCGATCACCTCGACGCTCCCAGTCCGGGTTCGGACAAGCCGGTCCACAGTCCCCGTCAGGACGACACCGCCGCCGAGATCGAGTGCGATGCGCTTTTCCGTACTCAGGGTCTGGCGGGCGTCGCAGACGAACGCGGTTCGATAATGGAACTCCAGGATCTCACGTCCCTGCTCGATCAACCACCGGCGCTCCTCCTCCACGGGGGCCTCGGCCGCGACAATCGTCCTGAACAGCGCGGCCAGCGAGCCAAGAGTCATCGCGGCCGCCTTCGCCGTGTAGAGTTGCGCGA
>CAXXTG010000054.1:0-17998 GCA_963666855.2 Vicinamibacterales bacterium | reverse complement strand
CGTCGGAGCCGGGGGCGGATATGGCACGCTCCCTGCAGCTAGGTCGCCATGCATGACGAGACCTACAAGCGGGTTTTCACGTTTCCGCGCATGATCGAAGACCTGCTGCGCGGCTGCGTCGCGGGTCCGTGGATCGACGAGATCGACTTCTCGACGCTGCGGAAGCTGCCGGCCGAGTACGTCAGCGACGAGCTGCTCACGCGCCACGGCGACGCCGTGTGGCGGGCGCGCCTGGGGGACGGCTGGCTGCACCTGCTGGTGCTGCTCGAGTTCCAGTCGAGGGACGAGCCGAGGATGGCGCTGCGCATCCTCACCTACACCGGCCTGCTCTACCAGGAGCTGGTGCGCAACGGCGCCGTGGCCGCGGACGAGCCGCTGCCGCCCGTGCTGCCGGTGGTGCTGTACAACGGGGTGCCGCCCTGGCGGGCGGTTCGGGACGTGGGCGACCTCATCGCGCCCGCGGGGCCGGCGCTGTCGCCGTATCAGCCGGCGCAGCGCTACGCGGTGGTTGACGAGCGGCGCGTGCGGGAGGACGATCTACCGGTCGGCAACCTGATGACGGCGGTCGTGCGGTTGGAGAACAGCCGCTCGCCGGAAGACCTGCTGCGGACGGTCGACGCGCTGTGGGGGCGGTTGGATGGGCCGGACGACGAGGGGCTGCGCTCGGCCTTCGTCGACTGGTTGCGTCGCGTGGCGGAGCAGGTCACGCCGCGGGGCGTCGCGCTGCCGCCGGTGCAGACGTTGGAGGATCTGAGAATGACAGTGGTCGAACGCGCCGCCGAGTGGCCGAAGCAGTGGTTTCAGGAAGGCATGGAGCAGGGCATCGAGCAGGGCTTCGCACGAGGGCTTGTCCACGAGCGCGCGCTGCTGCGCCGGCAGGCCGCTTCGCGGTTCGGTGAGGACACGGCCGAGCGTCTGGCCGAAGTGCTGGCGGGGATCAGGGAGCCCGAGCGTTTGGCCGACGTGGGCGAACGGCTCGTCCGCTGCGACAGCGGCGCGGAGTTGCTCGCGGAGGTGGCGGGGATGGCTGACGAAGGGAGCAGGACCGGCACCTGAATGGCGTTACCGTCGCACCGGAACACATCGATGAGCGCCCCGGAGGAGCGGGTACTCCGCGGGATTGCGGTGCGCCACGGTGTCTATGGTCGTTCTTCCGCCTCGGGCTCCGGCTGGAAGCTCAGGTCGGGCAGGTAGCGGACGAGCCACTGCTCGCTGCGGGTCACGACGCCGGACAGCTTCGCCATCACCTCCAGCGCGGCCGGCGCGCCGAGGGCGCGGGCCATCGGCGACCCTTGGTCGAGGGCCGCGAAGTCGTCGATGTGGAAGACGTGGACGTACCCGCCGTCGCCCCCGAACGTGAGAGCGCCGGAGGTGTGGTGCATCTCGGCCTCGTCGAAGTGGGGGAGGACGTCCTCGGCCATCACCCGCAGGTATTCCTGCTCGCGGCCGGGGGCGACGGTGACCACCTGCATGATCATCAGGCCCGGCGCCTCGCCCTCGGGGAGGGGGTTGTCGAGGGTCGGCGCGGTGCGGACCGCGTAGGTGGTGCGGCCGGTGATGACGTTCCGGATGCGGCCGACGGCGGCGGCGCGGGCCGGGTCCTCGTCGCCGGCCCGGTCGAGGCCGGCGAAGTTGGCCAGCGGCGTGGTGATGACGAAGCGGTAGGTGTCGCCGAAGACGGCGGTCCGGCCTACGCTGCGCCACGGCGCGCCGGCCTCCTCGTCGAGGGCCGAGATTTCCCGCTGCGCGGCCAGGAACTCGCCGACGCGGGCGGGGTCGACCTGCACGATGGTCATCTCGAGCCAGGGCGGCGGATCCTGTGCCGCCGCCGGCGCGGCGAGCAGCGCCGGCGCGAGAAGGACGAGAGAGGGCGGCACCCGAAAGAGCATCCGCCGCGTTGCGCCCGCGCGAGTTGTTCGCTGCATCGGCTGCCGGTTCTTGGTGTGTCGCCAGGATGGAGGGTGACGACGCCGGCGGGATGCATGGTCCTGCCGGCGTCGGAGGGTCAGCACGTCACGCAGTTGTTGTTGTTCTTCGACCCCAGGCTCTCGAGCAGGGCCACCGTCCGGGGGATCGGCGACACGCGCTGCACGGGGCCGTTGGCCATGTCCGCGGTCGTCTGCCCGCGCCGGCTCACCGCGGTCACGTCGCCGCCCTGGTCGACGAGGTAGAGAATCAGCTCGTCGTCCCCGCGCGCGGCGGCGTGGTGGATGGCGTTGTAGCCGTTGTGGTCGCGCCGGTTCACGTCGGCCCCCAGTTCGACGAGGTAGCGGACGGTGTCGAGCCAGGCGTCGGGCGCGTGGCGGTGGGCGTTGCCCGCGAACCCCTCGCCGTAGCCCACCCCGGACGCGGCGTGGATCGGATAGACCCCCGGGTCGCCCTCCTTGTAGGGGGGCAGGCCGGACGGGTCGGGACCCATCGTGGTCAGGTCCGTCGCCACCCACAGGCCGGGGGCGGCCGGCACCACCGCCGGCACGTCCGCCTCGTCGTCGTTCTCGGCGGTGGTGCCCCCGCGCGCGCGGCGCGGCGGCGGGGCGAGGGTCGGGATGTCGGGGTCGGCGCCGTGCTCCACGAGCAGGCGCATCGCGGGCAGGTCGGTCGCGTAGGCGGCGCGCCAGAACGCGGTCGAGCCCTGGGTGTCGACGAGGCCGCAGTTGCGGTTGCCGCAGCCGCTGTAGACCATGTACCAGGGGTGCCGGGTCACCCGCGCGTTGGGGTCGGCGCCCGCGTCGAGCAGCGCCGCCATCACGTCGAGATAGGTCGCCCGCTGCAGGCCGTGCTGCTGGGGCTGGGGATACCGGGTCCTCGGCTGCCACTCGGCGTTCACCGTCGCCCACAGCGGGGTCACCCCGTTGAGGCCGGATGCGACGGCGGGGTCGGCGCCGCGGTCGACGAGCATCAGGGCCAGATCGAAATGCGCGTTGATGGCGGCCATCAACAGCGGGCTCGTGCCGTCGCCGTCGCCGACCTGGTTGACGTCGGCGCCGCCGTCGAGCAGGGCCGTCGCCGCCCCGACGTGCCCCTGCCGCACGGCGTGGAGCAGGGCCGTCAGCCCGCCCATGGTCTCGATGGACGGGGGCCGCGCATTGGAGTTCTCCGGGGCCGGCGGCGCCTCGCCCGACAGGTAGCGCGCGCGTCCGGCGAGCACCGCGGCCTGGACCTGGCTCGGCGTCGCCCGCGCGTCTCCCGCCTCGAACGCGTCCATCACCGCGCGCTGCCGCCGCCGGGCCTCGCCGGCGAGGCGGCCGTCGGCGACGAGATCGACGGTCTTGGAGGTGATGGCGGGGTCGGCGCCCCGTTCGAGAAGGACGCGGACGGCCTCGACGCGGTCCCGCGCCGCCGCGAACATCAGCGGCGTCTGTTCCCAGGCCGCCTCGCGCGCGTCGGGGTCGGCGCCGCGGTCGAGCAGGGCGGCCACCGCGGCCGCGCTCCCCGCGGCGGCCGCGAGGTGCAGCGGGGTCGCGCCGGAATTGCTGGTGGCCGCCGACACGTCGGCGCCCGCGTCGACGAGCCGCCCGATGACCTTGGCGTGCCCTCCGGTGCCCGCCACGTGCAGCGGCGTGTAGTGGCCGATGCGGGTCACCGCGTCGACGGCGGCGCCGGCCTGCACCAGGGCCGCGACCATCTCGGCGTCGCCCCGCTCCGCCGCCCAGTGCAGCGCCGACATGCCGTCCCCGTGGGCGGCGTTGACGTCCGCGCCGTCCTGGAGCAGCAAGCGGACCGCGTGCAGGTCTCCGATGCGCGCCGCGTCGGCGACCGGCGCGTCGCCCGGCGCCGCCGCGAGCCCGCTGACGGCGGCCAACCCGACGGTCGCCGCGGCGGCGAAGAACGCTCCCGCGACGGCCTTCGCGACACGGCCGTTCGTGCGTGACACATGCACCGCGTTACCCTCCCGCTTCCGTGACGTTCGGATTCGTCCGGACGACTTGTTCCGGACTATCTCTACGCCCCGGCAAGCGTTACTTCCGCCTCCGTGAAGTTCGGATCGTCCCTCGGATGCGACATCGCGGCCACGACCTGCACGCGCGATGTCGAACTGCTCGGGCGCGGCGCAGCCTCCCTGCGGTCTGCGCGCTTCTTCCCGTGGCGTGCGCGCGCCGCCGGCGCCCCGCGTGCGCGGCGCGTTCGGCGCGCTACCCGCCCGCTTCGGTGGTCTCCGGCGCCGTCGGCCCGGACAGCGCGAACGTTCCGTTGCTGTCGCCGAAGTGGTCCATCTCGAGCCCCAGCGACTGCATGAGCGTCAGCATCGCGTTCGCCATGGGGGTCCCGTCGGCCGCCTTGAGGTGCAGGTTGCCCCGGAGATGGCCGTTGGCGTGGCCGAGCAGGACGAGCGGGCAGCGCCGGTGGTTGTGAATGTTGGCGTCGGCCATCGGCGAGCCCCAGATGACGGCTGTCTTCTCGAGGAGCGACGCGTCGCCCTCCGTCGCCTGCCGCATCTTCTCGAGGAAGTACGGGAGCTGCCCCACGCGGTACTGGCAGATCGTGTTGAAGTCCATGATCCGCCCCTCGTTGTTCCCGTGGTGCGACGCGGGGTGGAACGGCCGGTTGCTGCCGCTCTCGGGGAACACCCGGTTCTGGGCGTCGCGGCCGGTCTTGAACGAGATCACCCGCGTCATGTCCGTCTCCATCGCCAGCACCTGGAGATCGAACAGAAGCTGCATGTGCTCGGAGAACGAGTCGGGCACCCCGGGCGGGGCGTCGGGCAGCTCGCGCGGCTCGGCCGCGCCGTCGTTGCGGCCCTCCACGAGCTGGATGCGGCGCTCGACCTCGCGGACGTCGTCGAGGTAGCGGTCCATGCGGCGGCGGTCGGCGGTGCCGAGCTCGTTCCGCACCTCGGCCACGTCGTTCAGGATCCAGTCGAGGATGCTGCGCCGCGTCGCCCGGCGCTCGGCCCGCTCCTCGGGGGTGCCGCCGGCCCCGAACAGCATCTCGAACGCGACGCGCGGGTCGCGGATCATCGGGAGCGGTTCGCTCGGCGACGACCAGCTTATGGAGTCGGTGTACGCGCACGAGTAGTTGTAGGTGCAGCCCCCCGCCTGGTCGAGGTTCTCGATGCAGAACTGCATGGACGGCATCGGCGTCGACTGGCCGAACCGCTGCGCGTAGAGCTGGTCGAGCGACGTGCCCACGAAGAGGTCCGACCCCTGGGTCTGCTTGGGGTGCGACTGGGTCAGGAAGACGGCGGACGAGCGGAAATGGTCGCCCCCGATCTCGGGCGGGCTGAACGCCTCGGCCATCCGCACGTCGGTGTTGCTGACGATGGTCAGGTAGTCGCGGAACGGCTCGAGCGACTTCAGCGCGTTGTCGGGCAGCAGCTCGAAGTCGCGCCCCACCGTCGCCGGGGCGAACAGGTGCTGGGTGGCGCCCCACTCGTTGCAGCCGGGCAGCCCGTGCACCTCCTCGATGCACACGAGCCGGGTCACGTCGTTCACCGCGGCCAGGGCGGTCCGCCCGAAGCGCCCCGCCGGGGCCATCGCATCGAGAAACGGCAGCGCCACGGTGGCGCCCATGCCGCGCAGGAACGTCCGCCGGGGCAGGTGCTTTCCGGTGATGAACGCCATGAGGTCTCCTCTACATCTACTACATCGGCCGAGCCCGGCCGGTGGGCCGGATCTACGGTTCCCGACTGCGCTGAAACGCGTCGCTGCCGACGACGCCGAGGACGAACGAGGCCATCCGGTAGTCGTTCGCCTCGGCCGCGCGCGCGACGGCGCGGACCGTCGGCTGGTCGAAGTGCTCGACCCGCCGGCCGATCGCAAACGCCAGCAGGTTCTCGGTGAAGGTGCGGACGAGCGGGATCGGCCGCGCCATCAGGGCGTCGACGAG
This sequence comes from Vicinamibacterales bacterium, assembly GCA_963666855.2. GTDB lineage: Bacteria > Acidobacteriota > Vicinamibacteria > Vicinamibacterales > UBA8438 > JAJEEA01. The sequence continues at coordinate 12,172 of CAXXTG010000054.1, read as the reverse complement.
CTCCCGCGGGGTCGCCACCGGGGTGCCGTCGTAGTAGTCGCCGCGCGTGTCGAGGGGGACGCCGTGCTCGCGCACCCGCCACTTCGCGGTGACGTCGAAGTTGTCCAGGGCCAGCCCGATGGGGTCGATCAGACGGTGGCACGAGCTGCACGCGGGGTTCGACCGGTGCATCTCCATGCGCTCGCGGGTTGTCAAGCGCCGGCCGTCGCGGGTCTCGTCGGTCTCCTCGAGGGCCGGGATGTCGGGGGGCGGCGGGGGCGGCGGGGTGCCGAGCAGCACCTCCATGACCCACTTGCCGCGCAGCACCGGCGATGTGCGGTTCGCGAGCGACGTCAGCACGAGGACGCTGCCGTGGCCGAGCACCCCGCGCCGCGTGTCGTCCGGGTAGGCGACCCGCCGGAAGTGGCGGCCCGCGACCCCCGGAATGCCGTAGTGCCGGGCCAGCCGCTCGTCGACGAACGTGTAGTCGGCCCGGTAGAGGTCGAGCAGGCTGCGGTTCTCCCGCACGAGGTTCGCGAAGAACAGCTCGGTCTCGCGCCGCATCGCGCGGGCGAGGTTCTCGTCGTAGTTCGGGAAGAAGTTGGGGTCCGGCCGGACCTTGTCCATGTCCTGCAGGCGGAACCACTGCGCCGCGAAGCGGGTGCCGAGGGCCTCGGCGCGGGGGTCGGCGAGCATGCGCAGGGCCTGCCGCTCCAGCTCCCCGGGGGTCAGGCGGCCCGCACCGGCCAGCGTCCGCAGCTCGTCGTCGGGCGGCGTTCCCCACAGGAAGAAGGACAGGCGCGAGGCGAGGGCGTCGTCGCCGAGGCGGTAGCCCCGGCGCGGCGCGTCGACGGGCGCGCGCTCGAGCCGCAGCACGAAGTGGGGGCTCGCGAGCATCGCCTCGAGCGCGGTCCGCACCCCGACCTCGAAGCCGCCGGCCGCCGCCCCCTCGTCGAAGAAGGACAGCAGCCCGTCGACGTCGCGGGGGGTGAGGGCGCGCCGGTACGCCTCGCGGCCCAGGCGCTCGACGATGCGGCGCGCGCACGGCCGGGCCTCGTCGGGGCGGGTGGGACGGCACGTGAAGACGCGCTGCCGGCTCGGCGTCTCGGAGAGGCCGGTCACCCCGTGGGGCCCGGTGATGACGAGGTCGCGCACGTGGGGCAGGGTGGTGACGCCCGCCCCGCCGGAGCCGCCGCCCGCGAACGACCAGTCGTGGGGGCGAATCAGGTCCTCGTAGGGGCCGTCCGACCGGCGGACGAACGCCGCCGCCACCCGGCGCGGCCCCGCCCGGACGAAGACCGGCGGCGTCTGCGTCCCCACGCCGCCCCGGCCGTCGGCGTCGACGCGGCGGTCGGTGTTGTAGTGCAGCAGGGCCACCCGCTCGCCGTCGATCGAGACGTCGATGTCCTCGATCCGCGTGTTCGCCCCGGAGGTGAACGTCAACCCGAAGACGTACTCGGCGTCGGCCGGAAACACATGGTCGACGACGATGCCGCCGCGGGTGCCGTAGGGCGCGCCCTCGACGTGGTCCCACGGATGCTGCGACACGTACTCGGAGTTGGCGTAGGTGTGGTCGACGGCCCGCCGGCCGGGCTCGCCCACCGCGAGCCGGGCGATGGCCCCCGCCGCGTTCAGGTACGCTTCCAGCAGCGTCGGCGACAGCGTCTGGGCGTCGGCGATGTTGTCGAAGTTGGCGCTGAGCTGGTCGAGCGGCAGCCAGTCGCCGGCGTCGATCTCGAGGTCCAGCAGGTCGCGGATGGCCCGCGCGTACTCGGCCCGGTTGAGCCGCTGGAACGGCCGGCCCCCGGGGTCGGGGGCGGCGCCCGCGGCCTCGTCGAGCTGGTCCTCGAGGGTTTCGACCAGCGCCCGGAGGTCGGCGTCGTCGGGCCGGCGCGGACCGGGCGGGGGCATCATGCCCGCCCGCAGCTTGCGGACCATGGCCTCGGCGACGTCGGGGCGGTCCGCCGCCGCTGTCACGTCGAAGCGCTCCAGCGACAGGTTGCCGCGCAGCGTCCGGTCGTTGTGGCAGCCGACGCAGGTGCCGCGCACCACGCGCTCGGGGGCGCCGCCTGCCGCGGGGGGCTGGGCGGGCCGCGCCGCCGCCCCGGGTGCGGGCTCCGCGGTGGGGGGCGCCGCTTGTACGGCCGCCGGCGCCAAGAGCATGATCAAGAGGGCGCGCGACCCGTTGGAGACGGCGGTTCGTACCTTCATGAGCGTCCTGGGTATTCTTTCCAGTCTAGTCCCGTATCCGCCCGGATTCAAGACTACGCGGGCCGCGGAGCCGGTGCGGCCTCGGTCGGCCGCTTCTATGCGTCGCGGGTCGTGGAGTTCTTGCGGCCGTCAGTCGGTCGGCCGCTTCAGTACGGCGGCCACGAGCCGATTGACCTGTTCCGCGAACACGGTGCGGTCGGCGCGCATGTCCGCCCGCAACTCGTCGCGCAGTGCGTCCATCCGCGCCCCGATCCGTTCCTCCGTCCGCTCCTGCGCTTCACGCATCTTCCCGTACGCCCTGTCGTTCGCCTCGCGCATCTTCTCGTGCGCCCTGTCGTTCGCCTCGCGCATCTTCTCGTGCGCCCTGTCGTTCGCCTCGCGCGTCGAACGCGCCGACTCCGTGATGGACGCCTCTATCGACCCGCGGGCCTTCCACACCCCGAACGCCACCGCCACGAGCAGGCCCGTCAACGTGACCAGGAGGCTCACGACCGCCAACCCATCGCCCATCGCACCTTACCCCCCCTCGGATCGTCGAGACCCGATTCTGGTCGACTGAAGATAGCACGATCCGTACCTGCCGGCCGGCCGCTGGAAACGGGGGTCCGATCAGGCTCCGGGCCGCGCGGAGGGAAACGGGAGTTGACGGGCTGCCCTGGCTGCAGTTGGCGGCCTTATCGATCGGCCCTAACCCCAGCCGTCGATTGCGTAGCGGGACACCGCGTCGTCGTCCAGGGCGATCCCGAGCCCCGGTCCGGACGGCGGGGCGACCCCGCCGGGCACGACCTCGAGGGCGGTCGAGAACAGCCGGCCGAGGTTGAGGACCTTGAAGTCGGTGAAGTACTCCACCCACGTCGCGTTGGGCGTCGCCGCCACGAGGTGCACGTGCAGGTCGGCGAGCCAGTGGGGGGCGACGGCGAGGTCGTGGGCGGCGGCGAGCCCCGCGATGCGGCGCCATTCGGTGACGCCGCCGCAGACCCCGGCGTCGGGCTGGAGGACGTCGGCGGCGCCCCGGTCGACGAGCTGCAGGAAGTCCCAGCGCGTGGCGTGGATCTCGCCGGTGGCCACCGGCGTCTCGACCGCCTCGGCGACGCGGCCGTGCCCGTCGACGTCGTCGGGCATCAGGGGCTCTTCGATCCAGCCGGGATCCCACTCCTCCCACGCGCGCACCGCCCGGATTGCGGAGGCCGCGTCGCGCCAGGCGTTGTTGGCGTCGAGGAACAGCTCGACATCGGGGCCGACGGCCTCGCGGGCGGCGGCGATGCGCGCCGCGTCCTCCGCCGTCGAGACGCCGCCGACCTTGATCTTGACGGCGGTGAAGCCCATGTCCACGTAGCCGCGCACCTCGTCGGCGAGGTCGTCGGGGGTCTTGCCCTCGGCGTAGTAGCCGCCGCTGGCGTAGGCCGGGGCCGTCTCCGTGCGGTAGCCGCCGAGGTAGCGGTGCAGGGGCAGGCCCGCCTCGCGCGACACGGCGTCCCACAGCGCCTGGTCGACGGCGCTGATGGCCCGCACCACCGCGCCCCGCCGGCCCTGCAGCAGGGCCTCGCGGAACATCGCCTCCCACAGCGCCTCGACGTCGTGGGGGTCGCGCCCCACCACGAGGTCGCGGAGCAGCTCGCGCACCGCGAGGGTCGCGAGCCGGCCTCCCCGCGTGCCGCCGTAGCAGAAGCCGATGCCCTCGGCCCCGGTGTCGGTGCGCACGCGGACCAGGGTGTAGTGGCGCTCGGCCACCGCGCGGGTGGCGAACGCGATGCCGCTTTCGAGCGGTACGACGCACGTGGCGGCTTCGACGGCGGTGACCTTCACGGGGCTCTCCTTTTCCGGTTCCGGGGTCGTCCTCGACATCCGGTTCGCCGGTCGGGGGCGGTCCACCCGCCCGCGTTCGGCGTCGGCCGGGCCGCGCCCCCGCCGGTTAGCGCCGGAGGGACCGAGGCGCGCGGCAGGCAGGGCGGGCCGCCCCCGCTGCCCCGGTCGGAGCATCGCGACAGGACGGCCGGCGGCCCGGTGCGGTTGGGAACGGCAGGCCGGTCGTGCGGCCGGGCCGCGACGGGCGGCGCTCAGAACATCGCGATCGGATTCACCGGCGATCCCGTGCCGTTGGGAATGCGCAGGGGGGCGATGGTCACCATGAACTCCCACCGGCCGCGCTCGGCCGCGGCCTCGGCCAGGGCCTGGAAGTCGGCCCGGTCGAGGACCTGGATGCCGAGGATGGTCAGCGCGAAGTTGTGGAGGGCGGTGCGGGGCAGGTCGCCCTCGGGCTGCGGCACGTAGCCGGGCGTCTCCCAGCCGGCGATGGCCACGTCGCGCTCCTTCAGCCACGGGATGACGTTGTTGTCGAGCCCCGCCGCCTCGGCGCCGGTGTCGAAGGGGCCGAGGGCGTCCTGCCGCGCCCAGCGGCCCCAGCGGATGAGGAAGGCGTCGCCGGGGCCGGCGCGCACCCCGGTCCGCGCCTCCCACGCCTCGAGGTCGGCGACGGTGATGCGGGTCCCCGGCTCGAGCCACGGCACGCCCTTGAGCCGGGGGATGTCGTAGAGCACCCCCCGCGTCACGAGGCCGTCCTTCACCGCCATGATCGAGTTCTTGAGCGCGCCGTCCTCCATCGTGACGAGGCCGTCCACGTCGTAGCCGTTCCACATCTTGCCGTCGAAGAAGACGTGCGCGAAGGCGTCGAGGTGGGTGGTGCCGGGGCCGTGGATGCACGGGTAGGCGATGGTGTCGCTGGCCCCGGTGCGGGTGGCCCGCGACATCGACCACTCGACCGGGCACGGCACGTCGGCGGTACGGTAGTTCTGCGCGTTCGATGCCAGCGAGACGGTGTGGCCCTCGGTGACGAGGGCGGCCGCCTCCGCGCGCTTCGCGGGCGTGATCAGGTTGGCCATGCCCAGCTCGTCGTCGGGTCCGAAGCGGCCCCAGTTCGAGAGCTCGGTGAGCCAGCGATCGAACTGCTCGGCGCTGACGAGGGGGGGCGCCTCCGGCTCCTGGGCCCGGGACCCGTCGGACAGGACCGCCGCGCAGACGGCGCCGGCCAGAAGCAGCGACAGTGGGCGAAGTGCGGTCATCGGTCCATCTCCCTATGATGCTCGTGGGTCACCGGGCGCCCGGTGCCGAGGCGGCGCGTCGGACGCCGCCGGCCCGTGTGCCGGCCGGAAACGACGCCATTATAGGGCCGCCGCCGGAGCGGGGCGGCCGGGGCCGGTTCGGGACCCGCCCGGGGCGACGGGACCCCCCGGCCGCGCGCCCGCCGCCGAATCGGGGCCGCGGATGGCCCACGGGCGGCGCTGACTGCGGCAGGACGGCGAAACGGACGACCGGGCCGCTCACGGCCGCCGCCGCGGCCCGGGACCCCACGATATAATCTCAGCCGCAATCGATCGGAACGGTTGCGGATGCGCCGCCCGTCCGGCGCGGAGGCTCCGACGGAAGGGTGGAGGTTCCGGCGGAAGCATGTCGGCGTGTGTCAGGCCGCCGGCCGGGGACGGGATCCGGCGGTGCCCCGGCGCCGAGACTGCGAAGCGCGAGGAGACGAGATGCGAACGAGGACCGCGATAGTCGCCGCCGCCGTGGTGCTTGCGGGGTCGTGCGGGGGAGAGGCGCCGGCCGGACCGCCGTTCCGGACGGACAACACCGTCCAGATGCTGATGGCGAACATGCTGGATCCGGCCGCCGACCTCCTGTGGGACGCCGTCGGGACGATTCTCGACGAGACCGGCGAGACCTACTGGGAGCCGGAGACCGAGGAGGACTGGCTGCAGGTGAGGCTGGGGGCGGTGGCCCTCGCCGAGGCGTCGAACCTGCTCATCATGGAGGGGCGCGCCCGCGACCAGGACCAGTGGGTCCGGCTGTCCCAGGACATGGCCGACGCGGCCATGCTGGCGTTCGACGCGGCCGCGGCGCAGGATCCCGATCGGATATTCGATCTCGGCGAGGTCGTCTACGAGACGTGCAACAACTGCCACACCCTGTACTGGGTGGACGACGCGGACCGGGGCCGGGCCATTGAGCCGGGGACCTAGGAGTCTGCGCCGTAGAACGGTGCAGACTCCCAGCGGGTTGGTTGGGCGGCGAGCGGAGCCGTAGGCGACGCTCTCCGGGCTAGCGCCTTGCGCCGCGGAACGCCGGGGCGCGGCTAACGTCGGGCGGGAACGGGGGCGGATCGGTGTCGAGCCCATCCATCGTCTTGCGCCGGGGCCTCATCTATACGCACCGCTGGCTGGGCATCGCCGGCAGCCTGCTGTTCGTCGTCTGGTTCGCCTCGGGCATCGTCCTGATGTACGCGGGCATGCCGGTCCTCGACCCCGCCGAGCGGCTCGCCCGGGCGCCCGCCCTCGATCTCTCTACGGCCCGTGTCGACGTCGGCGAGGCCGCGGTCCGGGCGGGGTTCACGCCCGCGCGCATCCTCGTCGGCATGCACGGCGACCGGCCCGTCTACCGCCTCGCCGGGGGCGGCGGCTGGACCACGATCTACGCCGACACCGGCGAGACGGCGGGGGGGCTGGGGCCGGGGCAGGCCGTGGAGGTCGCGCGGCGCTTCGCCCCCGAGCACGCGGCCGGCGTCCGCTACGACGCGCGGCTGACCGCGCCCGACCAGTGGACGCTGCAGAGCGGCGCGTTCTTCCCCCTCCACCGCGTGGCCCTCGGCGACGACGCCGCGACCGTCCTCTACGTCTCCGACCGCACCGTCGAGCCGGTCCTCGAGACCACCCGGCGGGGCCGGCTCTGGGCGTACCTGGGAGCGGTGCCGCATTGGCTGTACTTCACGCCGCTCCGGTCGCGGGCCGCGTTCTGGTCCGATCTGGTGATCGGCCTGTCGCTGCTCGGCTGCGTGCTGGCCCTGTCGGGCATCGTCTGGGGGCTGTGGCGGGTGGCGGTCTCGGCCGCCTACCGGCTGCGGGGCGGCCGTTCGCATTCGCCCTACGCCGGCCTCATGCGGTGGCACCATTACGCCGGCCTCGTCTTCGGTCTGTTCACGTTCACCTGGATCTTCAGCGGCGGGCTGTCGATGGACCCGTGGAGCTGGCACCCGGGGACTGGGGCCACCGCCGCGCAGCGCGGGGCCTTGGCGGGGGGGCCGCCGCGTCTCGGCCCCCTCACCGCCGACGGGCTCCGCGCCGCCGCGCGCGGGATCGGCGAGTGGTTCGAGCCGAAGGAGCTGGAGGTCGTGCAGCTCGCGAACGAGCCCCACGTGCTGGCGCTCGACCCCGCCGGGACGCCTCCCGAGGATCTGGCCCTGCCGACGACCCTGGCCACCCTGCGGTCGCAGGTCCCCCGGCAGCGGATCGTCTCGATGCTGCATCCGGAAGAGGGCGCGTTCGTCCGGTTCGGCGACGAGCGCATGGAGGCGGCGGCGGCCGGCGTCGTACCCGGCGCCTCGGTCGAGGAGGCGGTCTGGCTGCGCGCCTACGACGACTACTACTACGACCGCGCCCGGCGCCGGCCGCTGCCGGTCCTGCGGGTCCGGTACGACGACCCCGGCGCCACTTGGCTCTACCTCGACCCCTACCGCGGCGCCGTCGCCCGCAAGGAGGAGCGCCTGACCCGGCTGAACCGCTGGCTGTACCGGGGCCTGCACGGGCTGGACTTCCCGTTCCTGTACTCGCGGCGCCCGCTGTGGGACGCGGTCGTGATCGGGTTGAGCCTCGGCGGCATCCTCGTCAGCGTGACCTCGGCCGCCCAGGGATGGCGGCGGCTCCGGCGGCACGCCCGCCGCCTCCGCCCCTGACGCGGCCCGGCGCCCCGCCCGCGGCTTCCTTGACCTTGACCAAGCCGCGATGTAAACTCCGCGCCTGCGAAACGGCGCGGGGTCTGTGGCGGCCGGCGCCGTACGGGTCGCGCGGCACGGGCGGCGAGACGACCGAGGGAGTGGCAGCGGATGATTGGCAGCCTGCTTGAGTTGGTGCGGCCCCTGTTCGAGTGGGTCGACGCGATGCCGAGCAGCGTCGCGTTGCGCGAGTCGCTGAACGGCTACGTCTACCTGCTGACCGCGCACGTCGTCAGCATGGGGCTGGTGGCGGGGGTCATCGCCTACTGGGACATGCGGCTGACGGGCGTGGCCCTGCGGTGGGTGCCGGTGTCGAAGGTGAAGTCGGGGCTGTTCCCCTGGCTGTACGCCGGCGTGGCGATCAACGCGGGCACCGGCTTCGTCATGCTCTACGCCCAGCCGATGCGGTATTATCCGAACTTCTGGTTCTGGTTCAAGATGGGGATGCTCGTCATCCTGGCCGTCAACGCCGCGTACTTCCACAACAACATCGAGAAGACCGTCGACCAGTGGGAGAACGATCCGGTGGCGCCGCTCAAGGCCCGGGTGGCGGGCTACGTGTCGCTGGCGTTCTGGGCCGGCGTCATCGTGACCGGACGCATGACCGCCTACAGCGGTCTCGTGCCCCAGTGGTGGGCGGATATGGGGCTGGGGTAACGCGATGCTGCTACCGTTCTTTCAGTGGATGCAGGAGCTGGGCTTCAGCGCCTTCTTCCTGAACTCCGTCTGGCCCACGCCGATCGTCCAGTGCATCCACCTGCTGGCGGTGGCGGTGTTCGCGGGCGCGGTGCTCGTGGTCGACCTGCGGCTTCTCGGCCGGGGGCTGACCTGGGCGTCGATTCCCGAGCTGGCGCGGACCGCGCAGCCGTGGCTCGTCTGGAGCTTCGTGGTGCTGGTGCTGACGGGCATCCCGCAGATGTCGTCGACCGCCATGAAGCAGTACTACAGCCCCTTCTTCTGGTGGAAGATGGAGGCGCTGTTCGTGGGCGTCGTGGTGACGTTCGTGATTCGTCGGATCATCGCATCGAAGGAGGAGGGGCACTTCGGGCCGGTCTGGCCGAAGGTGGTGGGGATCACGTCGATCGCGCTGTGGACCAGCGTGACGATCGGCGCGCGCCTCATCGGATTGTTGTCGTAGAGTTTGTATCGTCACAGGGCAAGCTGGTGGTGGCGGGGCGTCCGCGGACGAGCGGGGGCACCGCCGGTCAGACACGCAGGCGGCGTGTCAGGGAGATGCAGAGACATGCGAAATCGGCTCAGAACAGCAACGATTGCCGGCCTGACGGCGGCCGTGATGGTCTTCGGCCTGACGGTGGCCGTCCAGCCCGCCCAGGCCCAGGACGAAGAGTACATGGCGCCGCGCACCGCCGCCGGCAACCCGGACCTGAACGGCATCTGGCAGGCCATCGGCTCCGCACACCATGACATCGAGCCGCACGCGGCGCGGTTCGGCCCCGTCGTCGAGATGGCGGCCCTGGGCGCGATTCCCGGCGGCCTCGGCATCGTCGAGGGCGGCGAGATTCCCTACACGGAAGAGGCGCGGGCCCAGCAGCAGGAGAACCTGCAGTACTGGCTCGAGCGCGACCCCGCGGCGAAGTGCTACATGCCGGGCGTGCCGCGCGCGACCTACATGCCCTACCCGTTCCAGCTCGTGCAGACGCCCGAGTACGTGCTGCTGGCCTACGAGTTCGCGAGCGCGAGCCGCATCGTCTACATGGACCGCCCCGACTTCGTGGCCCCGGTCGACGCCTGGATGGGCCACAACATCGGCCGCTGGGAGGGCGAGACCCTCGTCATCGACGTGACCGCCCAGGTGCCCGACACCTGGCTCGACAGCTCGGGCAACCACCACAGCAACCAGATGCACGTCGAGGAGCGGTACACCGCCATCAGCCCGAACCACCTCATGTACGAGGCGACGATCACCGACCCCGAGACGTACACGCGGCCCTGGACCATCAAGCTGCCGCTCTACCGGCCGCATCGACGAGAACATGCAGTTGCTCGAGTTCAAGTGCGTCGAGTTCGCCGAGGAGCTGATGTACGGGCACCTGCGCAAGGATCCGGACCTGACCCCGGTCTACCGGGCCAGCGGCGTCGGCTCGGACCGGCAGATCGTGCTCGAGCCGCCCCAGTAGCGGCGGGGCGGCACGGCGCGGATCACGGGTATTGACACGCGGCGCGGGAATTCCGATAATCACCGGAGTGTGAGCTTACACAGCGAGGAGGCGTAGCAGATGCGAAAGGTACTTGCAGTCATGGCGGCCGCGGCGTTCGTGGGTCTGGCCACCGTCCCCGGGGATGCTCATCACGCGTTCTCGGCCGAGTTCGACGCCAACCGGCCCATCCACCTCGAGGGCACCGTGACGAGGATGGAGTGGATCAACCCGCACGCGTGGGTCCACCTGGACGTCACGAACGAGGACGGCTCGGTGACGAGCTGGATGGTCGAGGGCGGCACCCCGAACACCCTGCTGCGCCGGGGCTTCACGAGGGACTCGCTGCTTCCGGGCACCGAGATCATCGTGGACGGCTACCAGGCCAAGGACGGCTCGAACAAGGGCAACGGCCGCGACCTGACCTTCCGGGACGGCCGCAAGCTGTTCATGGGTTCGTCGGGCACCGGCGCGCCGCGCGACGGCCGCGACCCCACCGAGCCCGAATAGGCCGGGAAAGCCGCGAGACGGCTTCGAAGAGGCTCGGGTGCTCCCGCACCCGGGCCTTTTCGTCTGTACGGGGCCGATCGTCCCCGTCGCCGACACGGACAAGCGGCGGGGCGCGTTTGAGTGCACCTGGAATCCGGCTCCCGGCTCGCATAGAATGAGATTTGACGCCATGGCCCGCCGCACCCCGCCCGGAATGCTCGCCGCGCCGCTCGCCGCGGTCGCGGTGTCCGTGGCCGTTTCCGGCCAACAGGCCGACCGCGGCGACGACTTCTTCCGCACCGGGGTCGAGGTCGTGCAACTGGCGGCCACCGTCGTCGACGCCGACGGCCGTCTCGTCGGCGACCTCGGGCGGGACGACTTCGCGATCTACGAGGACGGCCAGCTTCAGTCCCTGACCCACTTTACGCGCGACCGCGTGCCCCTCAGCGTGGGGGTCGTGCTCGACGTCAGCCAGAGCATGTACGGCCAGCGCATCGACGACGCGCGGCTCGCCCTCGACCAGTTCCTCGCCGACCGGCTGGACGTTGGCGACGAGGTCTTCATCAGCGTCTTCAACCACGAGCCCAGCATCGCCGTGCCGTGGACGGTCGGACCGCGCGAACTCCGCAACCGGCTCGACGACGTCCGCCCGTGGGGCGGTACGAGCATCTACGACGCGATGATGGACGCCCTGCCGATGTTCGCGGACCGCAGCCATCCCCGCGCCGCGGTGGTCCTGATCTCCGACGGCTCCGACACCGGCAGCGTCGCCAACGTTCGCGACGTCCGGCGCCTGCTGCGCCGCAACTCCGCCTTCGTCTACGCCATCGCCATCGACGCCCCCGACACGCGCGCCATCAACGACCGGGTCAATCCGCACGCGTTGCGCGAGATCACCACCGAGAGCGGCGGCTACACCGAGGTCGTGCACGACAGCCCCGAGCTCGGTCCGGCGACGGCGCGCATCGCGGAGGAGCTGAACCACCAGTACATGCTCGGTTACCGGCCGACGCGCGCGGCCGACGGCGGCTACCGGTCGATCCGGGTCCGCATCCCGGGGCGGGACCTCACGGTGCGGACCCGACGCGGCTACGTCGCCGACCCCCGCCGCCGCAATTGAAGTCCGCCGGCCCGCCGGGCGTTCGGCGACCCGAGGAACGATGCCTGTACCCCTGAGACGATTGCTGCCCGCGCTGCTCGCGGCCTCCGCCCTCTGGCCCGTGCCCGCCCCGGCCCAGGACCGGCCGTCCATCGCGGAACGGACGGCGGGCATGGAGCGGCGGCCCGGGCTGCTCCCGCTGCACTGGGACGCGGGGACCGGCACCCTGTGGATGGAGGTCGCCCGCTTCGACGACGACCTGCTCTACGTGCGCTCGCTCGCGGCCGGGGTGGGGTCGAACGACATCGGGCTCGACCGCGGCCAGCTCGGGGCGACCGCGATCGTGCGGTTCGAGCGGGTCGGCCCCAAGGTGCTGATGGTCCAGCCCAACCAGCGCTACCGGGTCGAGACGGACAACCCCGACGAGGCGCGGGCGCTGGCCGAGGCGTTCGCCACGTCGGTGCTGTGGGGGTTCACGGT
>CAXXTG010000053.1:0-9917 GCA_963666855.2 Vicinamibacterales bacterium | reverse complement strand
GACGCGTGATAGGCGTTGATCTTGGCGAGGCTCTCGATCTTGTTCCGGTCCCCGCCGTGGTGCGAGATCGGGTGGTGCGAGTCGGAGACGCCGATCTGGGGATAGGTCGCCCCGCTCTGCTCGCGGCCGATCTGGAACGTGATGACCCGGGTGGTGTCGGTCTGGAACGCGAGGGCCTGCATGTCGAACATCAGCCGCGCGTGCTCGTCGTAGCTGACGGGGATGCCGGCCGGCGACTCGACGACGGGCAGCTCGCGCCCCTGCGACTCGGCGTTCTGGATGCGGCGCTCGATCTCGCGCACCGACTGCAGGTACTCGTCGAGCTTCGCGCGGTCGCGGGTGCCGAGGCCGCCCTGCAGGCGGTCGACCTTCTCGAGCACCGAGTCGAGGATGCTGCCCTGCCGGCGCAGCCGCGCCGCCCGCACCGCGGGGTCGGTGCTGTCGACGTTGCCGAAGAGGCGGTCGAACACGACGCGCGGGTTGGTCTCGACCGGCAGCGGGGTCGACGGGCCGGCCCACGCCAGCCGGTTCTGGTAGGCGCAACTGAAGCCGACGTCGCAGGTGCCGACGCCGTTCACGGTGTCGGCCCCCTCGAGGCCGAGCTCGAGCGACGGCAGCGGCGTGTCCTGGCCGACCTCGTTGGCGAGGATCTGGTCCATCGAGATGCCGAGCTGCAGGCTCGAGCTGCCGGTGGTGGGCAGCGGCTCGATGCCGGTGAGGAAGGCGCCGGCGGGCTTGGCGTGGGCGCCCGACGCGCCCGAGCGCGACCGCGCCCCGGTGTTGTCGAGCCCGCTCACCACCAGCAGGCGGTCGCGGAACGGCTCGAGGGCCTTCAGGCTCGGCGTGAACTCGAACCCCGGCCCCTCGGCGAGCGGCGTCCACCGCTCCATGATGATGCCGTTCGGCACGTACACGGTGCCGAACCGGAGGGGAGACTTCGCCGCGGTCTTCGCCAGCGCGGTCGCCGCCGGCACCATGCCGTCGAGCAGCGGCAGCGCCAGGGTGGCGCCGACGCCCCGCAGAACCGTCCGGCGAGGAATGGCCTTCTTGGTGATGATCATGACTCCGCTCTCCGCATCAGGAAGGGGGTGCTCTTGACGATGCCCGAAACCAGGGACGACCAGGTGATCTCGTCCGCCGCCGGCCCGCGGCTGATCCGCCGGACCACCGGCATGTCGTAGTGCTCGAGGGTACGCCCGAGGGCGTAGGTCAGCATCTTCTCGGCGACGGTCTCGACGAACTGCTCCTCGCGGTCGAGGATGACGGCGCGGAGCCCGGCCAGCCCGTGCACCTCGGTGCCGTCGACGAGGACGCCCGAGGCGTCGATGGGGATGCCGGTGTCGTACGGCGTCCCCCCCTCGTTGGTGGTCCGCCAGCGCCCGATGGCGTCGAACGACTCGAGGGCGAACCCGAGGGGGTCGATGACGTTGTGGCAGGTCGCGCACACCGCGTTCGCGCGGTGCTGCTCGAGGCGCTCGCGGACCGACCGCGGCGCCCCGTCCTCGCCCGCGGTGGGCAGGCTCGGGACGTCGGGCGGCGGGGGCGACGGCGGCGTGCCGAGGAAGTTCTCGAGCAGCCACACGCCGCGCACCACCGGCGAGGTGCGGTTCGCGTACGAGGTGATGGTCAGGATGCTGGCGTGGCCGAGCAGGCCGCCGCGGCTGTCGTCGGGATAGTCCACCCGGCGGAAGTGGACGCCGTGGACGTCGGGGATGCCGTAGTGCCGGGCCAGCCGCTCGTTGACGAAGGTGTGGTCGGCCCGCAGCATGTCGAGCAGGGGCCGGTCGTCGCGAAGCTGGCTCTGGAGGAAGAGCTCGGTCTCCTGCCACATCGCCTCGCGCAGGTTCTCGTCGAAGGCGGTGTAGGTGGCGGTGTCCGGCGCCGCGTTCCGCAGCTTGCGGAGCTGCAGCCACTGGCCCGCGAAGTTCTCGACGAGGGCCCGCGACCGCGGGTCGGCGAGCATGCGCCGCACCTGGCCGTCGAGGACGCCGGGGTCGCTCAGTTCGCCGCGCTCGGCGAGGCCGAGCAGTTCGTCGTCGGGGATGCTGCTCCACAGGAAGAAGGACAGCCGCGACGCCAACTCGATGTCGCTGACGCGGTAGGCGGTCCCCGGCGCGACGCCCGCGGGGTCGGCCTCGATGCGGAAGAGGAACTCGGGGTCGACGAGCAGACGCTCGACCGCGGCCTGGATGCCGCTCTGAAAGCCGCCCTCGGCCCGGCCCATGTCGTAGAAGTCGAGCAGCGTGTCGACGTCGCCCGCGCCCGCGGGTCGGCGGAACGCGCGTCGGGCCAGACCCGAGAGGATCGTCTCGGCGCACGCCCGCTCGGCGTCGACGTCGGCGCCGGCCGGATCGCAGGTGAACAGGGCGTCCCGGGTCGCCAGGTCCGCGGTCCCGTCGGGGTCGTAGGGGCCGATGATCTGCACCACCGACACCGCGGGGTTGCCGTCCTGCATCTCGTCCTGGCCGTGCGAGTAGGTCGACCGGTCGGCGGGCAGCGGCAGCAGCCCCTCGGGCAGGGCCGACTGGCGCTCGAACGCCACCCCCACCCGGTGCCGGCCGCCGCTCACCGGGGACGCGCACATCGAGCCCCTTGTCGGCGTTGAGGGCGTACAGCTCCCACTCGGGGAACGACCGCGAGTCGTAGACCTGGTCGAACTTGCCGGCGTAGCCCATCGGGGGCAACTGGCCGTCCTCCCACTCGCGGCCCACCGTGAACGTGCCGACGCGGGCGCCGTCGAGCCGCACGTCCATCAGGTGGGGCTGGCCCATGCCCCGCACGTAGCCGTACTCCTGCTTGCGCAGGCTGACGCGGATGACGTACTCGCCGGCGACCGGGAAGTGATGTTCGACGGCGACGCCACCGCGCGACCCGAGGGGCAGGTCGAGGCTCACCGCCCCGTCCTGGTTCATGCCGCCGTGGATCGGGTAGGTGTGGGCCACCGGCCGGAGCGCGTCGTCGCCGACGACGAGCTGGCTGATGCGCTGGGCCGCGGCAAGGTAGCGATCGATGAGGGTCGGCGACACCGAGAGCACCTCGGCGATGTTGTCGAAGCCGTGGTGCTCGGTGTCGGGCGGCAGCAGGGCCTGGGCGTCGATGGCCAGGCCGAACAGGTCGCGGACCGCGTTGGCGTACTCGATCCGGTTGAGCCGGTGCACGGCCGGGCGCCCCGGGTCGGGGGCGGCGAGGGCGGCGCGGTCGAGCTCGGTCTCGAGCCACGCGACGAACGCGTGCGCGGTCTCGGCGTCGGGCCGGGGCCGGCCGGCGGGGGGCATCTCGCCGGCGCGCAGGCGCCGCACGACGTGCTCCCACGACGCGGCGTCGCCGCCCACCCGCGAGAGGTCCAACGTGTCGAGGGTGAGGTCGGCGGTGCGGGTCCGCTCGTTGTGGCAGGCCACGCAGTAGCGGTCGAGCAGAGCCCGGCCGTCCGCCGCGTTCGCCGCGGCCGCGAACTGCGGCAGCGACACGACGTTCCCCCGGGCGAGGTTCGCGCCCGGCGCCGGCTCGGCCCGCAACTGCAGTTGACCGGCCGCGACCAGAGTAGACACCGCGAGGATGACGAGTGTCCTACGCACCATGTTCGTTCCTCTTCATGCCGCCGCTCGCGGTTCCCCGCGGCCTCCGGAAGGCGGGCGACCCCGAACCTCCGCCGGACCCGCCACACGCCCGCCGCGCCGCGCGCACTCAGCCGACCGCTACGTTTGCGGGCCGGCCCACCGGTCCCACGCCCCGACGCCGTCCGCCGTCCGCGGCTCTCCCGGATCGCCCGCCGCGTCGCGACGCGTGCGCCATCAGCCGCCCGCCGCGTCCGCGGCCAGCCGGTCCACCAGCTCGCGCGCCGGGGTGCCGTCGTCGTTCTGGATGTCCGGATCCGCCCCCGCCCCGATCAGGAAGTCGGCGACGGCCCCGAACCGGTTCCGCGCCGCGCCGTGCAGGGCGGTGTTGCCGCCGCGCCCCGCCTCGTCGATGCCGGCGGCGCCCCCGGCCGCGACGACCGCGCGCACCGTCTCGAGCACTAGCGCCTCGTTGCCCCACTCGGCCGACACCAGCTCCGGCGCGATCAGCCGGCTGCGTCGATTGGTCGCCCGGCTCAGCCCGAGGCCGACCGCGGCCATCAGCGCGGTGGTCCCGTCCTCCAACGGAATCAGGGGGTCGGCCCCCGCCTCGGCGAGGGCGCGCACCAAGTCCGGCTCCAGGTACTTCGCGGCGAGGGTGAACGGCGTCGCCCCCTTCTCGCGAAGCGTGAACACGAACTGGTAGGTCCAGCGGGGCACCGGAGTGCCGCGGACGAGGGGGGCATCGGGGTCCGCCCCCGCCGCCAGCAGCGCCCGCAGCAGGCCGGGCTGCGACCGCAGCACCGCCGCGTGCAGGGCCGTGTACCCGGCGCCGGCCGCTTCCGGATCGGCCCCCTCGGCCAGCAGGAACGACGCCAGCCGCTCGTGGCCGCTCATCGCCGCCACCACCAGGGCGCTGTTGCCGTCGGCGGCCCGGTCGTTCACGTCGGCGCCCGCCGCCAACAGGACGCGCGCCGAGGCGATGTCGCCGTGCCGGGCCGCGAACAGCAGCGGCGTGAACCCGCCGGCGTCGAACCACGCCGCCCCCTGCGGGCTCGTGGTGCTGCGCTCCCCCGTCCCCCGGAACTGCCGCAACGCCCGCGTCCGCGCGTCGACCGCGGCGCCGTGGGCCAGCAGCACCCGGACCGCCGCCGGCTGCAGGTTGGCCACCGCCCACATCAGCGCCGTCTGCCCCCGCGCCGGCTCGGCCGCGTCGACGTCCGCGCCGTGCGCGACGAGCGCCCGCACCGCCCGCGGGTCGCCGGTGTGGGCGCACCGCATGAGCAGCGTCTCGCCCGAGCCGAGCCCGAGGTTGGCGTCGGCCCCGGCCGCGAGCAGCCGCTCGACGATGCCGGCGTGCCGGTTCGCGCAGGCCGCCCACAGCGGCGTAGCCCCGTAGTCGTTGCGGGCGTCGACATCCGCGCCGGCCCGTATCAGGCCGTCCAGCGCGTCCGGCGCGTCCCAGTACGCCGCCCAGTGCAGCGCCGTCGCCCCGTCCGCCTGCGGAGCGTCGACGTCCGCGCCCCCGTCGATCAGCGCCGCGACCCGCGCCCAGTCGCGCGCCTTGGCCGCGTCCGCGAGACCGGCGTCCGCGCCGGCGCCGGACGCGCCGGCCGCCCAGAGCCCGGAAAGCGCGAAGGCCATCGAGAGCGCGACCGCGGATGCGCACCGCCGCCGGCCGGGGCTGGTGCGACGCCGCCCGAAGGATCGTGTCAAGTGCATAAAAGACTACCCATTGCGCACACTACGGCACCCGGCGGCCAATGTCAACGCGGCCCCGGGTGCACGACCCCGAAGTAGCGCGTCGGCCGCTGCGGGCCGGGCGCCAGACGGCACCGAGATCGGCGAGGCTGACCGCGCCCGGAGCCGTCCTCCCACTTTCCCGCCGCGCTTCCTGTCGCACCCCCGCCGCGCGGTCAGAGCCAGGCGAACTTCACCGCGAACACCCCGGCGATCACGAAGACCCCGGCCGGGCACTCGCGCCACCGTCCCGCCAGCACCTTGCTGACCGCGTAGGCGATGAAGCCGAGGCCGATGCCGTCCGCGATGGAGTACGTCAGGGGGATGGCGATCACCGTCACCACGGCCGCGCCGTACTCGGTGATGTCGTCCCAGTCGACGCTCACCAGCGGCTTCGCCATCAGGCACGCCACGTAGAGGATGGCCGCCGCCGTCGCATACGGCGGGACCGACTGAGCGAGGGGCGCGAAGAACAGGCACAGGAGGAAGAGGCCCGCGACAACCACCGCGGTCAGCCCGGTGCGGCCCCCGGCCGCGGTGCCGGCCGCGCTCTCGATGTAGCTGGTGACCGGCGAGGTGCCGAGCAGGGCCCCGCCCACCGTGCCCGTCGAGTCGGCGATCAGGGCGCGGTCGATGCGCGGCAGCCGCCCCTCGGCATCCAGGAGGTCAGCCTGCTGCCCGACCCCGATGAGGGTGCCGGTGGTGTCGAAGAGATCGACGATCAGGAACGTCAGGACGACCGCGATCATGCCGCCCTGCAGCGCGCCGGCGATGTCGAGGGCGAGCAGGGTCGGGGCCGGGCTCGGCGGCGCCGCCACGAGCCCCCTCCATTCGGAGAACCCGAACACCAGGCCGACCGCGGTGACCCCGAGAATGCCGATGAGCACCCCGCCGGGCACGCCGCGGGCGGTCAGGGCGACGATGGTGCAGAAGCCGAGCAGGGCCAGAATGGGCGCCGGAGCGAGCAGCTCCCCGGCGGTGACCAGCGTGGCCGGGCTGTCCTGGATGATGCCGGCGTTGGCGAGGGCGATCACCCCGAGGAACAGCCCGATGCCGGCCGAGATGGCCAGCTTCAGCGACCGCGGCACCGACTCGACGATCCACCGCCGCACCCGCACCACGCTGAGCACCACGAACAGCACCCCGGCCACGAACACCGCGCCGAGCGCGACCTCCCAGGAGTGCCCCATCCCGAGCACGACGCCGTAGGCGAAGAAGGCGTTCAGCCCCATGCCCGGGGCCAGCGCGATGGGGTAGTTGGCGTACAGCCCCATCACCAGGGTGCTGAACGCCGCCGCCACGCAGGTGGCGACGAAGACCGCCTCGAACGGCATGCCCGCGTCGGAGAGGATCTGCGGGTTGACGAAGGCGATGTACGCCATCGTCAGGAACGTCGTCGCCCCCGCCGTCACCTCCGTGCGGACGTCCGTCCCCGCCTGCGACAACCCGAAGTGACGTTCCAGGAATGATGTCATCGGCTCCTCACTACCGGCGGCGGCCGGCCGCGGACGCTTCGCGCAGGCGCCGCCGGAAGTCGTCGGCGTCGGCGCACGCCAGGGCCGCGGCCAGGGCCGCGTCGAGCGCGAGGGCGGGGGCATGCCGCAGCGCCTGGGCAAGGTCCCCGGGCACGTCGATGCCCCGCAGGCGAAGCGTCGCCAGCACGGCGTCGGCGGCCGCGTCCGCGCGCCCCCGCGCCGCCGCCTGCCGGCTCACCGAACGCATGATCGGGTCGTCGTCGAGCGTCGTGCCCTCGCGCCGGCCCATCGCGCGCGCCACCCGCGCGAGCGCCGCCCAGGTCTCCGCCGAGATTGGCTCCTCGGTCAACGCCCGATGGATGGCGGCCGCCGTCCAGCCGGGGAACGCCCGGCTCTCGGGCGCCTCCGCGTACCCGCCGTCTCCGCGCACGTGGATCGTCAGCCCCGGCCGGCGCGACGAGTGGTCCCACGGCACCGCCACCCAGATCTCCGGGAAGCCGCACTCCTGGTAGACGCCGAGCTTCCACCGCCGCACGTCGGTGGAGTGGTCCACCTCGAGGACCACGTCCGGCAGCATGTCCCCGCCCACCACCACGGCCGGCCCCGAGAGGCGCGCCCGGTCGGGATGCAGATACAGGATCTCGTCCGCCTGCATGATCCACCGCCTGCCGCCGTCGGCGTCCAGACGCAGCAGATCGGCCGAGCCGAAGCACTCGATGGGCGAGCCGCGCAGCGAAGCGACCCGCTCGGCCAGCCGGGTCAGGCGCCGGGTCGGCTGCTCGTGCCAGATGGAGGTCGGCTCGCGGACCTTCCAGGCCGTCTCGGTCCGGCGGTCCCAGAACTCGAAGCGGCCGTCGTAATCGTCGACGGCGTCCGCGGGAAGCGGGAACGGTTCGCAGCCGGGCAGATCGGGCTCGCGGGCCGACGCCGGCGGACGGGACGCCGAGATCGGGGCCCAAGGATGTGCTTCGGGGATGAACGCGGCCGATCGATCCATGACGCCTCCCGGTCGATGAGCGATTGTAGCGCGGAATCCGCCGGCACGCGGCCCCCGCATTTCGTTCGCACGGCCGCACCGCGCTCCGATCCGGTTCCCCGCGGCGCTCAAACTCGGGCCTGCCCTTTGCAGCGCGGAATCCGTCGAGACGCGGCCCCCGCATTCACTCGTACCGCCGCGCCGGGCTCCCGTCCGGTGCCCGCGGGGCGATCAGAACTCGTCGGGCCTCTCCTTGTCGCGGCGCACCAAGGCCGCGAGCACCCGGTCGGGCAGGCGCCGCACGACGTGGCGGACGAGGAGGGACATCCGCCACGGGAACTCGTAGACCTTCCGCCGGCGGCGGATGGCCCGGGCGATGAGGCGGGCGGCGCGGCCGGTCTCCATGAGCAGGGGCATGCGGAAGCGGTTCCGGTCCGTCATCTCCGAGCGCACGTAGCCCGGATGCACGGTGGTGGCGCGGATGCCCGCGCGCGCCCAGTCCGGCCGCAGCCCCTCGACGAGCCGGGTGAGGGCGGCCTTCGACGCGCAGTAGCCGGCCGCGCCGGGGAGGCCGCGGTGGGCGGCGAGGCTGGAGATGACGGCCACGTGTCCGCCCCCGCGCTCGATCATCGACGGCACCACCGCCTCGATGGCGTAGAACACCCCGAAGACGTTCACGCGGAACTCCGCCTCCAGGGCGTCGGCGGCGGGGACCAGGGCGTCGGTCCCCAGCGCGATGCCGGCGTTGGCCACAAGGAGGTCGACGGGACCGAGCCGCTCCGTCAGGTCCGCTATCGCGCCCCGGATTTCCTCGCGCCCGGTGACGGCGGCGGGTACGCACTCCGCGACACCTCCCTCGTCGCGGATCGTGGCAACGACTGCCTCCAGCCGATCCGCCCGGCGCGCGATCAACCCCACCCGGTACCCCCCGCGGGCGAGCTCGAGGGCGAGCGCGCGGCCGATCCCGCTCGACGCCCCGGTGACGATGGCCACCTCTCCCATGCTGTGCGTCCTCCAGACAGCCGCGGCGTAACGAAGGACCCGCACCGGCGTGCCGCGGCATTGCCGCCGGCGATGCCCTCCGCGCCCCGCCGGCCCCGGTGCGACGCGGGCGCAACCATCGGCCGCCGGGCGCCGCCGTCGCCGGCGGACGCCTCGCGGAGCCGGGCTCGAACCGCCGCCCCTTCCCCAAGAAGTAATGCAAACCGCGGGCCAACCGGACGCGCGTCTTGCCCCGGCCCGCCGGCGCCCGCCTTGCGCCGGCGCCCCCCGCCCCGGTAGAGTGGCGGGACGGGACCGGGGAGGACAACGATGGGCGAATCGACACGCAGGGAAACGGGCGTCAGTCGGCGGGCGTTCATCAGGCGCGGCGCCACCGCCGGGGTCGGCGCGACCGCGCTGGCCGGGGTCGGCGCCCGGCCGGCCGAGGCCCAGAACTTCTGGGACGTCTCGGCCGACTTCGTCACCATCGGCGCAGGCACCGCGGGGCTCGCGGCGGCGGTGTCGGCCCTCGACCACGGCGCCTCCGTGATCCTGCTCGAGGAGAACGTCGACATCGGCGGGCACGGCCTGTGCTCGGGGGGCAACGTCCACCTCGGGGGCGGCACCAGCAACCAGCGGAAGCACGGCGTGGAGGACTCGGCCGAGCGGGTGTACCAGCGACTGGGTGCGCCACGACCACATGCAGAGCCGCTACAGCGACCGCGACCTCGTCCGGGCCTTCGCCGACGAGAACGCGCCGACCTTCGAGTTCCTCATCGAGAACGGCGTGCAGTTCCAGGACCACCTCGTCGGGCCGACCGGGGCGTCGCAGGTGCGCCGGCAGCAGCGCACCGTGCAGTGGCCCGTCGCCAGCGAGCGGGTGACGCACCACGAGACCCGGGTCGGCTCGGGCCTCGTCCGCGCCCTCGAGAAGAGCGCGCGGGCCAAGGGGGCGCAGGTGCTGCTGCGGCACAAGATGACGAGCATCGTCCGCGAGAGCCCGTCGGCGGGCCGGGTGCTCGGGGTCACCGCCGTCCACGACGGGCCGCACCGTCAACGTCCGGGCCCTCAAGGGGCTGCTCGTCGCCACCGGCGGCAGCACCAGCAACGTCAACCTGCGGCGCACCTTCGATCCCCGGCTGACCGAAGAGTACCAGGTGGCCGGCGAGCCGTGGTCGCGGCAGAGCGGGG
>CAXXTG010000052.1:0-8566 GCA_963666855.2 Vicinamibacterales bacterium | reverse complement strand
GGAGGAAGCGCCGCGTCCGCGTGTCGCCGTCGCCCAGCCGCGCGCCGGTGAAGCGGTCGATGTAGACGGCGGCACCGTCGTCGAACGCGACGATCGCGGGCTCCCGCGGATCCCGGCCGAACGCCACGGACGCGACGCGGGCGGCCGGCGGGCGGCCGGCGGCGCCCGCGATCAGCTCGTCGAGGGTGAGGGGCGCGGCCCCCCGGAGTCGGATCGGCGCGGTAGCCGCGCAGCGCCCACCGGTCGAGCTGCGCCTCGTAGGTGAGGATGACGCCGGTCGCCGCCGTCATGAAGACGACGACGCCGGCCGACGACGGCCGACCGCCAGATGGACCCAGAAGAATCGCCCTGCGCAGGGACATGTCTGACCGGCCTCGGGGACGGAAGCCCGCGCCCCCTACTGGGAGCGATCGGAGTCGGGTCGCCTGATCGGGAGTCGGTCGCCTGATCGGGAGTCGGTCGCCTGGTCGGAGTCGGTCGCCTGATCGGAGTCCGTGGCCGGGGACCCGGCGTCGCCGCCGCCGTCCGAGTCGGTCCCGCCGGGGCAGGCCGCGGTCAGGGCCGCCCCCGCCGCCACCGAGCCGGCCGCGAATCGCGCGGAACAGGAACGAGCGGCGATCGACGCGGACGCCGGTGATGTCTTCGTCCGTCAGCGACGTCGGCGCCCCCCGAAGGTCCTCGCCGGGCTCTCCGTTCTGCAGTCTGCGCATGACGTTGTCTCCCTGATGCGTCCTGAGTCTTGAAGATGGGAATGAGTCTCAGTATCGTAGGGGCACACGCCGAGGATGTCAATGACGAACTACACCCCCGCGCCGGCGGCCGACCGCGACTGGTACGCCTGGCTCATCGATCCGGTTCCGACCGCCGAGTTCGACCGCGACTACTACGAGCAGCGGCTTCTCCACATCCGGCGCGCGGCGCCCGCCTACTACGCCGAGCTCCTCTCCGCGGCCGACCTCGACACGGTGCTCGGCACCCACTCGGCCGGCCACCGCGACGTCGCCCTGGTGCGGGGCGACGGCAACGTCCCCCCGGCCGAGTACACGAACGACGCGGGCCGGGTCCAGCCCCTCGAGGTCGCGAGGCGCTTCGACGAGGGCGCGACCGTCGTCTTCAATCAGCTTCACAAGCGCGTGCCGGCGCTGGCGCGCCTGTGCGTCGCCCTCGGTCTGCGCTTCTCGTCGCGGGTCCAGACCAACGTGTACCTCACGCCGCCCGACGCCCAGGGGTTCGCCCCGCACTGGGACACCCACGACGTCTTCGTGCTGCAGATCAGCGGCACGAAGCGGTGGACGATCTACGACACCCCGGTGAGGCTGCCGCTGCGGGGCCAGCGCTTCCAGCCCGGCACGCCCCCCGGCGACGTCAGCGACGAGTTCGAGCTCGGCCCGGGCGGCGCCGTCTACCTCCCGCGCGGCCTCATGCACTCGGCCCGTTCGACGGGTGAGGCGTCGCTGCACGTCACCCTCGGGCTCACCGCGTTCACCTGGGCCGAGCTGCTCGTCGAGAGCGTCTCCGCGGCCGCGCTCGACGACGAGTCGCTGCGCCGGAACCTGCCCCGCGGGTTCGCCCTCGAGGGGTTCCCCGCCGCCGAGCGGGAGCGCCTGTTCGCCGAGAAGCTGGCGACCGTGCAGTCGGGGTTCGACCCCGAGGCCGTGTGGCGCCGCTTCGCCGACGAGGTCCTGGCCGCCGACGTCCCGCTCTTCACCGACCTGCTCGGCCAGCGGCTCCGCGGCGACCGGCTGACACCCCGCTCGCGGGTGCGGCGCCGCGCCGGCCTGCTCGCCGAGGCCGTCGCCGAGGGCGGGACCTGCGTCCTCCGGTTCTGCGGCCGCGAGCTCCGGCTGCCCGCCGCCGCGTGGCCGGCGCTGCGGTTCGCCGCGACGACCGACGAGTTCGCGGTCGAGGACCTGCCCGACTGTCTGGACGCCGGGGGGAAGCTGACCCTGGTGACGCGCCTCGTCAGAGAGGGGGTCTTGCACGCGGGGCCGGTCGAGTCGATCGATGACCTATGATGTTCGGAGATCGGCCGAGGTCGGCGCAGGCCGGCGCCGCGGGGCGGCGATGCCGGGGACGGGCCGTCCATCGACGCCCGCATCGTCTACGGACCGGACCGCGGCCACTGCGGGACGGGCATCTCCCCCGCCGAGATGCTCCGCGGGATGGCGGCGCGGGTGGAGCGCGCCGGGAGGTAGTCCGATGCCGGCGTCCCTCGTGCGCCCGAGAGTCAACCTGCCGCTCTTTCCGGAGCAGCCGAGGCCGGCGCGTCGGTCCGGCGCCATCACCGCCGGCTTCCCCGGCGGCGCCTGCCCCGTCGGGAGCCGGGTGCGGTTCCCGTGGCGCGGCCGGGTGATCGAAGGGACCGTCGCCGAGCTGCAGCGCGCCCGCGCCGTCGTCGCGGCCGGCGACGACGCGCTGTGGAAGGCGCCCTACGCCCTCCTCACCGTCGTCGAGCGCATCCCCGAGCGCGAGTGCACGCTGGCCGACGTGGAGAAGCTGGCGGCGGACCTCCTCGCCCGCCACAAGGCCGGGAGCGGGCTTGGCGCCGAGTGGGGCTTCGGCTTCGACCTGTCCACAGCGCGCGCCGGCGTCTGCCGCTACGCCGACAAGCGCATCGACCTGTCGGTCAGCTTCTGCCACCGGGCGACGCGGGCCGAGATCGAGGACACCCTGCTGCACGAGATCGCCCACGCCATCGTCGGCCACCGGCACCACCACGACGCGGTCTGGCGGGCGGCGGCGCGGGCCATCGGCTGCACGGCCGAACGGTGCCACGACGTCAAGCACACGCCGGCCCGCTGGGTGGGCGAATGCGGCTGCGGGCAGCAGTGGCGGCGCCGGCGGCTGAGCCGCGCGCTGCGGCACGGCGCGCGGTGCCGGAAGTGCGGCGGCGAGATCAGGTGGCGGCTGAACACCCGCGTCGGCCCCCCGCCGTGACCGGTTCGACGCCGCCCCGCGGACTCGTTCACGGCGACGGATCTCCCCGAAGCCGCGTGGACGCGATGCGCTGAGCCGGTCTTTTGGCCGTGAACGCGCACCCGTTCGGGGCCCGATGCCGATGCGCGGCGATGGTGCTATCGTATAGGGCACCGTTCGCATCGAGTGCTGGGACGTGCCGGCGGGCGCGCCCGCCGGCCGCGTCAGCGGAGGAGGTCCCTGAATGCAGGCGCACGACTCGCGTGGATTGCTCGTCCTTCTGTGCTTGGCCGGTCTGGTCCCGGCGCTGCTCGCCCCCGCCCCGGCCCTCGCCCAGGATGAGGCCGGCATCGCGGGCACCGTCGTGGACGACGTCGGGGGCGTGCTGCCAGGCGTCACCGTCGAGGCGCGCAGCCCCGCCCTGATCGAGCAGGTGCGCACGGTCTTCTCCGACGGCGCCGGCAACTACCGCTTCACCAATCTGCCATCCGGTACCTACTCGGTGAGCTTCACGCTGCCCGGCTTCAGTGTCGTCGTTCGCGAGGGCATCCTGCTGCAGGGCGCGTTCGTGGCCGACGTCGACGCGTCGATGGCGGTGGGCGGCCTCGAAGAGACGGTGATGGTCGAGGGCATCGTCCCGCTGGTCGACGTCAGGACCACGCGGCAGCAGACGGTCATGCCGGCCGAGCGCGTCAACGTGCTGCCGGGGGCGGCGGGCATCACCAGCGCCGCCGCCTACGTGCCGGGCACGACCCTCGGCGAGACCCTCGTTCCGGGCGACACCAACCACAACAACCTGCCCAGCCTGCACGGTTCCGACCCCCTCGACGGGCAGCCCGCCATCGACGGCGTCAAGACCGGGGGGCAGCTCCAGGGCCGGAACGAGTGGGCGGCCGGCGTCGGCACCGTCACCAACGAGGCGATGGTCACCGAGGTCGTCTTCGACACGTCGTCGCAGTCGGCCGAGTACGCCCAGAGCGGGGTGCGGACCAACGTGGTGCCCAAGGCCGGCGGCAACGAGTTCTCCTACAACTTCTTCATGA
Source organism: Vicinamibacterales bacterium (assembly GCA_963666855.2). GTDB lineage: Bacteria > Acidobacteriota > Vicinamibacteria > Vicinamibacterales > UBA8438 > JAJEEA01. The sequence goes on along the minus strand of CAXXTG010000052.1, from coordinate 4,607 downwards.
GCGGCACGAGCGGCGGCTTCCAGTGGGACAACCAGAGCCAGGACCTGAAGGACCAGGGTTTCGAGTTCGCGCCCGTCGCCTACCGCTACAGCTTCAACCCCGCCGTGGGCGGGCCGATCGTCGAGGACAAGCTCTGGTTCTTCGCCTCGATGATCGAGAACCGCAACCAGCAGTACGTCCTCGACCGGTTCTGGGACCTCGACGAGCCGTCGACGCCGGACGGCGTCACCGAGGACGACCTGCGGGCGTACACCTGGAGCAAGAACGGCAACTACAACATCCGCCTCACCCACCAGGCCACCCAACGCAACAAGTTCACGTGGAGCTATTTCCAGGAGCCCAAGTCGTCGCTCTCCACCGGGGGCGGGGCCTTCGGCCTCCTGACTCCCGAGTCCTGGTACCTCTTCAACGGGAACCCGACGCGCATGCTGACCGGCCGCTGGACGGCGCCGGTGACGAACCGGCTGCTGCTCGAGGCGCACGGCTCGTTCATGCAGGCCGACGTCAACACCAGCCCCGTGGACCACGGCCCCGGCGTGTTCCGGATGCCCAAGATAGACAGTGCGTCGGGCGCCGAATACAACAGCTCGTTCCAGAACCACCACAACCACGACTTCCACCGCCGCGTGAACGCGTCGCTCTCCTACGTGACCGGCTCGCACAACTTCAAGACCGGCGTCAACTTCGCCAACAACCGGACCGCGCTGGCGTACCAGGGGCCGGGGGACATCTTCCGCGGCATGTTCTTCAACGGGTTCCCGTTCGGGATCCTGGTGACGGGGAACGGCAACCAGCGGCAGGGGATCCACCAGGACTGCGACTGCGGCGTCTACGCGCAGGACGCCTGGACGATGGATCGGCTGACCCTCAACGCCGGCATTCGGTACGACTGGTTTCAGAACTCGGTGCCGGGGGGAACGCGGGAAGCCGGCTGGTTCGCGCCGGAGCTGACCCTGCCCGACCCCCTCGTCGAGAACATTCCGAACTGGCAGGACCTCAACGCGCGCTTCGGGGCGGCGTTCGACCTGTTCGGCGACGGCTCGACGGCGGTGAAGTTCTCGGCGGGGCGGTACGTGGCGAACGAGGGGACCGGCGTCACCCAGGGGTACAACCCGATCTATCCCTACAACCTCATCGACTACCGGCCCTGGACCGACCTCAACGGCGACCTGACCGCGCTCAACCCGGACGGGACGCCCCAGCTCGACGAGATCGGGGCTTCGTTCAACCCCAACTACGGCACGTCGGTCATCGACACCCAGTACGACCCTGACCTGCCGCGCGCCAGCAACTGGGAGTACTCGGCCGGCGTCGAGCGTCAGTTGGGCAACGGCTGGGCGCTGAGCGCGATGTGGCACCGGCGCGTCTACACGAATTTCGACTGGGAGGACAACCTGAACACCTCGGCGGACGACTGGCGCCTGGCGGGCACGTGGACCGGGCCGGACGACCCCGATCTGCCCCCGAGCGCCCGCGGCGTGCAGGTGCCCATCTACGTCACCGACCCCGACTACGTCATCCTGACCGGGAACGATCGACAGACCCTGGCGATCGATGACTACCGGACGTGGAACGGGTTCGAGGTGATTCTCGACGGCGAGCTCCCCCGCGGCGGCTTCATGACCGCGAGCGTCACCGCCGGCACGAACACGAACCACTTCTGTCACGAGGCCAGACTGGACGAGCCGAACAAGCTGCGTTTCTGCGAGACGCGGATGCCGTACCGGCCCATGGGCAAGCTGTCGGGGGCGCTGCCGCTGCCGTTCGACACCATGATTTCGGGGCTCGTCCAGGTGTTTCCCGGAGCGCCCATCCAGGCCACCTATGCGATCAACCAGGACGATTTTCCCGCTCTCGCCCTCGGGTTGACTGATGACGATCCCCTCAACGTCTCCCTGATCGAGCCGGGCACGGTGTTCGAGGACTACACCACCGAGATGCAGTTGCGGTTCTCGAAGGTGGTCACCATCAACGACGTCCGCACGCGGTTCTACATGGACGCGACCAACATCACCAACCGGGCCCGGGTCACCGCCCGTGACCGGCACTACGGCGGCGGGGGCATCAAGAACCCGAGGTTCCTCCGGATCAACCAGATCGAGCCGGGCCGGAGGTTGTCGTTCGGCATGCAGATGTACTTCTAACGCGCCCGGGGCGGACTTCGAGGAACGCCGGGCATCACCGCGAGCCGTCCGGCGTTCCTGTCTCGCCCAGGGGACTGTATGCAATCGCCTTGCGTGGTTGACATCTCGGTCGACCGCGATCAGAATGGCTCGCCGGGGGCGGGGAGGTCGGGTGCCTCCGAGAATGCTCCGGAGGAGGGACATCATGCCGGGCGTGGCAGCGTTGGAGGACTCGGCGGCGACGGCGGAGAACCCTTGCGGGACGAAGGCTGACGGAACCGTCGAGATCTTCGATTCCCGGATGGAGGCGGGACGGCCGTACCCCTTCCAGGTCGACGGTTGGTGGTTCGTCGCCGTGAAGGCGGCCGGAGCCAGCCGGGCCGGGATCTACTACGTCAATGAAAATGCCGGAGGGTGACGGTCCCCCGACCGGCTGGTTCGGAGCAGCCAGGTTCGCGGCGAAAGCTCTGACGCGCTTGTTCAAACCGGGCGATATCCCCATCTGCCATACGCGCGTCATGCGTGGCAACCGCGGCATGCCGTGGGATGGGCTGATCGCGATACATCCCGGGGACGATCGCATCGAGATCCGGTCGCTGCAGACTGCCGACCGCCACGATCCGGGTCCCGGCAACGTCCTTGGACTGCACTGACAGGGCCGGCTCGCCCGCCGCTGATGCGGCACGTGCCGCCGTTCGCCGCTGACGCGCAACGCAGCCGTACCCACGCGCGGCGACGTTCGCCGGAAGCGTGTCCTGACGAGGTTGCCATGCAATGCTCCCGCCCGTTCCTCCACGGCGTGTCCGCCGCCGCGATCCTCCTGATCGGCCCGCCCGAGGGGCTCGCGCAGCAGGAAGAAGGGCGCATCCAGGGCCGGGTGTTCATTGAAGGGACCCGCGACCCCGTGGTCGGCGCCTTCGTCCGGGCCGACCCTCCCCTCTTCTCGCCCAACGGCGACCGGCTGCAGTTGGCCGAGGCGCTGGAGACCGTCACCGACGACGGCGGCCGCTTCGCTCTGACGTGGATGCGCAGCGGCATCTGGAACACGATCGTCATGGCCGAGGGCTACGAGGACGCCCAGTTGCGCATCGAGGTGACGCAGCGCCGGTCGAACGCGTGCACGCCGACCAAGATGCAGAACTGCGTGCAGCCCATCGAGTACTACATGGTCCCGCTGAAGGCCGACGCGGAAGACCAGGTGGAGTCGATCCTGGCCGCGCTGGACGTCGAGGAGACGGAGCTGGATCGGACCGTCGCCGAGCTCGGCGCCGCCGACGACGCCTACAACCGCCAGGACTACCGGACCGCCATCGAAGGCTACTCGCGGTCTGCTCGCGAGGTGGCCGCAGATGACCGCCCTGCACCAGGACATCGGCGACGCCCACCGGGCCCTGGCCCAGTACGAAGAGGCGATCGCGGCCTACGAGCGCTATCGGGCGTCCGCGCCGGGCGACGCGGCGATCGAGAGGAAGATCGCGCGGGCCCAGCTTCTGTTGGGCGACCTCGCGGCGGCCCGGGACCTCGCCGCGGCGGGGGGCGACGCGTCGCCCGAGGACCTCTACAACCTCGGCGAGGTCGCGTTCAGCGAGGGCGATGTCGCCGCCGCCGCCGGCTGGTACGAGAAGTCGGCCGCCGCCGACCCCGCGTGGGCGCCCCCCGTCTTCAAGCTCGGCATGGTGGCGCTGAACCGGGGCGACATCGAGGGCGCCAAGGCGCGGTTCCAGCAGGTCGTCGCCCTCGACCCCGACTCGCAGGAGGGGGCGCAGGCCCAGGGCATACTGTCGGCGCTGCCTTGAAGCCGGCGCGGGCATTTGCCAACCAGGCCGGAGTTCTGCAACCGGAGGTTCTCGATATGACGGCCGAAACCACGCCGCGTCGCTCCGTCGTCGGCGTTCTCGCCGCCCTCGCCCTCGTCGCGTCCGGCGCGCCCTGGACCGGCCACGTCGCGCGGGCGCAGACCCAGTCGTTCTTCGTCAGCTTCACCGACGGCGAAGGCGCCCCCGTCACCGACATGCAGCGTTCGGAGGTGTTCGTCGAGACCGACGGCGAGCGCAGCGTGGCCCTCAGCCTCGAGCCCATCCGCTGGCCGCTGAGGGTGACGGTGTTCGTCGACAACGGCATGGCGAGCCCGCCGGTGCTCGACCACATGCGCGAGGGCCTGAGGCGCTTCGTGGACGCGCTGCCCGCGGACATCGAGGTGGCGATAGCCACCATGGGGGGGCGGCCGCAGTTCTGGGCCCGGCACACCACCGACCGGATCGAGCTCGAGGACGCCGTCGGGGTGATCGCGCCGGAGATGGACGGCGCGGCCAGCTTCCTCGACGCGCTCTACGAGGAGGCGGAGCGGCTGCACGAGGACGAGGCGGGCGAGTACTTCCCGGTCGTCGTGATGGTCGCCACCAACGGCCCCGAGGGGAGCACCCGGGTGCGCGAGAGGCCCTTCCGCGAGATGATGGAGCGCCTGATCGCCAACCGGGCCGCCCT
>CAXXTG010000051.1:0-19129 GCA_963666855.2 Vicinamibacterales bacterium | reverse complement strand
GCCGAGGTCCGGGTGGAGCGGCGTCGAGATGCCGTGGCCAGCCGCGCACGCTGGCAGTTCGCGGATCGACTGGAGGGGGTGGTCCTGCCCGAAGGGGGCGGCGCATGACCGCGCTCCGGTATTTCTCGCGGGCCAGGCTCAGACGCGACGCTTCGGTGAATGCGCTCGCGCCCCTGCTGCTGGGGAAGACCGGAAGAGGCGGCCCTGCGCGGCAGGCGGGACACCACCTGGTCTGGTCGCTCTTCGCCGACGGTCCCGACCGGCGACGCGATTTCCTGTGGCGGGAGACGGATCGGGGCACGTTCTTCATCCTGTCGGTCCGCCGGCCGGAAGATCGCCACGGCCTGTTCGAGATCGCGGAGCCCAAACCGTTCGTCCCCGTGCTCGAGTCGGGCGATCGACTGGGCTTCGCCCTGCGCGCCAATCCCATCGTGCGCCGTCGCGTTTCCGGCCGGCGTCGTTCGGTCAAGCACGACGTCGTGATGGATGCCCTGCGGTCCAACGCGAGGGGAGATCGCGCCGCGCCGCGACTCGCCGCCGTGCGCCAGCAGGGCCTTGCATGGCTCGAACGCCAGGGCGCGCGGTCCGGCTTCGCGGTCGAGGCGGAACGCGTGCGGGTGGACGGGTACGATCAGCACCATATCGCCCGCGGAGGATCGAAAGGCTCGATGTCGTATTCGACGCTCGACTTCGAGGGCGTCCTGACCGTGCGCGACCCGGACGCGCTGGTGCCGGCGATCGCCCGGGGCTTCGGCGCATCCAAGGCGTACGGCTGCGGACTCATGCTCATTCGCCGCGCATGATCGCGATAGAGACCGGCAGGCGAGCCCGTCATGGAATGGAAGGAAGTCCGAGGTCGGAGCGCCGCCGGACTCGTCAGGGCGACGCTGTCCGCGAACACCCCCCTGACCGCACTCGCCGTGGCGATCGACTCGTGCAAGCCGGGGCGGATTCTTGTCGCCGTGACCGAGGCGCACGTTGGCACCGTCGGTTCGGCGAGCCGACGTGGTCGGGCTGGACGGCTTCATGGCCCACTCCACCGAACGGCCTGATGCCGATGAGGACAGTCCCCGGTGTCGCGCCGCCACGCCCCATTCCCATCAAGGACCGGGCATCCATTCTCTTCATCGAGAAGGGGCGTCTCGATGTGCTCGACGGCGCGTTCGTGGTCGTCGACAAAAACGGGGCGCGCACCCAAATACCGGTGGGCGGACTCGCCTGCCTGATGCTTGAGCCTGGTGCCCGCGTTTCCCATGCAGCGGTGGCGCTCGCGGCACGGGTGGGTTGCCTGCTGGTCTGGGTCGGCGAGGCTGGCGTGCGCCTCTACTCTGCCGGTCAGCCGGGCGGGGCGCGGGCCGACCGGCTGCTTCATCAAGCGCGTCTCGCTCTGGATCCGGACGCCCGCCTCAAGGTTGTCCGCAAGATGTACGACATGCGTTTCGGCGAACCCGCGCCGCAGCGACGTTCCGTCGATCAACTGCGAGGTATCGAAGGTGCACGCGTCAAGCGCCTCTACGACGTGTTGGCCGGACAGTACGGCGTGGAGTGGAGAGGGCGGCGTTACGATCCAGACAACTGGCGGTCGGCCGACCTGCCCAATCGTTGCCTCAGCCAGGCGACCGCCTGCCTCTACGGGCTCGCTGAGGCCGCCGTCCTGGCGGCTGGATATGCGCCGGCGATAGGCTTTCTGCATACCGGCAAGGCGCACTCGTTCGTTTACGATGTGGCCGACGTGTACAAGTTCGAGACCGTGGTGCCCATTGCGTTTCAGGTTGCAGGACAGGCCCAGCGCGACAGGCAGCCGGCAGCCGGCGACCCGAGCGGTGAGGTCAGGCGGCACTGTCGCGACCGCTTCCGCAAGACCCGCTTGTTGCACCGGTTGATCCCGGGAATCGAGGAGATGCTGGCCGCAGGAGGGCTCGAACCTCCACCGACACCGGCAGAAGCTCAGCCCATCGCCATTCCCGAGGAGCCCAGCGGAGATGTTGGTCATCGTGGTTAACAATGCACCGCCACGTCTGCGCGGGAGACTCGCTGTGTGGCTGTTGGAGATCAGGGCGGGTGTGTACGTCGGCAACTACTCCCGGCGGACGCGCGAGATGATCTGGGACCAAGTGATCAAGGAGATTGAGGACGGGGATGCGATCATCACCTGGGCGGCGTCGAACGATGCGGGTTACGACTTCGACACGTGCGGCTTCAACCGGCGGGTTCCTGTGGATCTCGATGGCGTCAAGCTGGTGCGTTTCGACGCTGAAAATCGACGGTAGCCCGTCGACGATTCGGCAACTTCTTGTCTACCAATAACTTGCAGGAAGAGTGTTCCCCGCCCGCGCGGGGATGAACCGTCGGTGCCCTTGTTGGCGAGCGGCTTCATCTGGTGTTCCCCGCCCGCGCGGGGATGAACCGTCGTAGACGCGGGCCGGCTGGCCGATGCCGTAGTGTTCCCCGCCCGCGCGGGGATGAACCGCAGCAGGCGGCCGAGATGGGCGTGACCCCCGAGTGTTCCCCGCCCGCGCGGGGATGAACCGTGGTGCTGGTCGTGCAGGGCGTGGAAGCCGGTGTGTTCCCCGCCCGCGCGGGGATGAACCGGACTCCGTCTGTCCGTTGAGCTCCACCTGCCTGTGTTCCCCGCCCGCGCGGGGATGAACCGGAGCATGGACGGATACCGATGGACCGTCGTGAGTGTTCCCCGCCCGCGCGGGGATGAACCGAAGCGCGTGGCCGGGATGTCGGCGATGGCGGCGTGTTCCCCGCCCGCGCGGGGATGAACCGAACGCCAGCCGGACCGGCTTGGGCAGGTTGGCGTGTTCCCCGCCCGCGCGGGGATGAACCGGTGGAGACGGCGAAGCGATGGGCGCGGCGGGAGTGTTCCCCGCCCGCGCGGGGATGAACCGTGGTTCGGACTCGACGGGCGGCGGCTGCCGGAGTGTTCCCCGCCCGCGCGGGGATGAACCGTGGTTCGGACTCGACGGGCGGCGGCTGCCGGAGTGTTCCCCGCCCGCGCGGGGATGAACCGCAATCTAGGTCGGCGGCTAGCCGTCGCAGGAGGTGTTCCCCGCCCGCGCGGGGATGAACCGACACCCGCCTACGCTCTGCTGGCGGCCGGAGAGTGTTCCCCGCCCGCGCGGGGATGAACCGTAGCCGAGGATGAGAGCGGCCCTCGCCAGCTCGTGTTCCCCGCCCGCGCGGGGATGAACCGCTGACCACCCTCGTGCACGACCTGACAATGCGGTGTTCCCCGCCCGCGCGGGGATGAACCGACCCCACTCGGAGGACCGAGTCGGGTCACCATGTGTTCCCCGCCCGCGCGGGGATGAACCGAGCGTCTGCTTGAGGGCGCCCATTATGCCGTTGTGTTCCCCGCCCGCGCGGGGATGAACCGCGCAGCGCGCGGGCCCGGTCGGCGAGATAGGCGTGTTCCCCGCCCGCGCGGGGATGAACCGGCGCGGCGCAACAGCGCCCTCACCGCGCCTCGGCGTCTGCTGACGGTGGAAGCGGACCCCGGCCGCTGCTCCAGCCGCGGCGCGAAGCCGCCTTCATGGTCGCCCGGAGGCGATGGTGGCCGTAAACTGGCCGGTGAGGAGCCCATCGACCGGAGTCCGACCATGAAGGTAGCACGTTCCGTCGCCGAGGTGTTGTCCGAGCACACGACCCTGGCCCTGGAGTGCGTCGACCGGATGTACCTCAACGTCTACGTGCCCCTGCTCCAGCGGGCCGCGGGGGCGGCGTACTTCTTCCGCAAGATGCGGGGCGCGGCCGTGCCGTCCTCGGCCCTGATGGGCCCCATGACCCGGCGTTTCGTCGGCGCCATCGAGAGCTTCGCCGCCCGCGACGGGATCGAGGTCGTGAGGTTCCGGCGCGGTCAGCGCAAGGACGAGTGCACGCAGAAGCGCCTGCGCGAGTGGCCCGGGGGCGAGGGCGTCCTCTACATCGGCAAGGCGCAGGAGAAGGCGAGGGTGGTACGCACCGAGCGCCGTCACGACCCCGCCACCGGCGACGCCTACCCGTGGCTGGCCGCCTCGACGGCGATGGTCAACCACTACTACGTCTACGCCGTGGACGACGACTTCGGCCCGTTCTTCCTGAAGTTCTGCTCGTACTTCCCCTACAACGCCAAGCTGTGCATCAACGGGCACGAGTACCTGAAGCGCCAGTTGACGAAGCGGGGCGTCGCGTACCAGTCGCTCGACAACGGCATCCTGCGCTGCGCCGACCCCGAACGGATGCAGCGGCTGGCCGACACCCTGACGGCGGGGAAGGTCGACGCGCTGCTGCGCAAGTGGCTCGCCCGCCTGCCCCACCCCTTCGCAGACGGCGACCGGCGGCAGGGCATCCGCTACGACATCTCGATTCTCCAGGCCGAGTTCGCCCTGACCCAGGTCTTCGACCGGCCCGCGCAGGGGCGGGTCTTCTTCGAGGAGGTGGTGCGCGAGAACCTCGACATGGGTCGGCCCGACCACGTGCAGTTGATCTTCGACCGGCGCGTCAACCGGCGCACCCCCTCGCGGTACCGCACCCGCGTCATCACCGACGGGGTCACCCCGTCGCTGCACGTGGACTACAAGCACTCGCGCATCAAGCAGTACCACAAGGAGGGCCGCGCCCTGCGCACCGAGACGGTGATCAACGACACGTACGACTTCGATGTCGGCCGCCGGCTGAGGAACCTCGATGATCTGAAGAAGATCGGCTTCGCCGCCAACCGACGCCTGCTCGGCGTCCAACGCCTCAGCCACGACTGCACCCTCGGGGCCGACGTGCTCGACCGGCTGCACCGTCCGGCGCTCATCGACGGCCAACGCGCCCCGGCACTGCGCTTCGGCGACCCGCGGGTGCAGGCGCTCTTCGCGGCCCTGCTGCGGTTCGACCTGCTGCCCTGCGGCTTCCGCAACCGGGAGCTTCGCGAGGGGGTGGCGTCGTTGTGCGGACTCGCGCCCGACGACTACGGCACCGGGCGCATGACGTACGACCTGCGCCGGCTCCGGCTGCGCGGCATCATCGAACGGGTTCCGCGCACCCAGCGGTATCGGGTCACGGCCGAAGGGCTGTGCGTCGCCCTCGTCTACCACCGCACGCAGGCGCGGGTTCTGGGTCCCGTTCTGTCCGCGACCCTCGACGGGGAGTCGACCACGCGTCTACGCGCAGCCGTGGCCATCTACGACCGCGAGGTCGACCGCGCCTGGCACGGACACGCCCTCGCCGCGTAAACCGTCGAGCACCGAGAACTGAAGCTATCGAACGCCGTGCTCCCAGAACTTGACTCAACTGTAAAGATCACGCCTGTTCAAGGAATCTAGTACGTGTGTTCCCCGCCCGCGCGGGGATGAACCGGACCGGATCATGCGGATCGTCGGCGACATCGTGCCGACGTGGCGGTGTTCCCCGCCCGCGCGGGGATGAACCGGCATACCGCGACAGATGGTCGCCAATCTCCAAGTGTTCCCCGCCCGCGCGGGGATGAACCGATGGCGTCCACGCTGTCGTCGAGGATGCCCTGGTGTTCCCCGCCCGCGCGGGGATGAACCGAAGCCGAGGTCCAGGCCGTTCGCGCGGGCCCAGTGTTCCCCGCCCGCGCGGGGATGAACCGTCCTTGGGCAGCATGTTCGCCGCGCGGCACATGTGTTCCCCGCCCGCGCGGGGATGAACCGTAGGAGACGGGCTTGATCGACCCCAGGCCGGGGTGTTCCCCGCCCGCGCGGGGATGAACCGGAGCGCTCCAGGGCCCGCCCGACGAGCCGGTCGTGTTCCCCGCCCGCGCGGGGATGAACCGGAGTCCCTCGAGCACCTGCGCGACCAGGTGACGTGTTCCCCGCCCGCGCGGGGATGAACCGATCGACGCCCTGCGGGACTCGACCGTGGCCTTGTGTTCCCCGCCCGCGCGGGGATGAACCGCGGCGCATGGAGGATCGCCACCTGCGGATCCCGTGTTCCCCGCCCGCGCGGGGATGAACCGATCTCCAAGACCGGCACGAGCGAGAAGCGCATGTGTTCCCCGCCCGCGCGGGGATGAACCGTTCAGCGAGCGGGGGATCGCGCGCTGGAAACGGTGTTCCCCGCCCGCGCGGGGATGAACCGGACGCCATCGAAACGGCAATCATGAACGCCAAGGTGTTCCCCGCCCGCGCGGGGATGAACCGTCCTGCCGCCGCGGTGCGCCGTCGCTCCAATGCGTGTTCCCCGCCCGCGCGGGGATGAACCGCCGCGCCGCCCCGAGTGGCCGGTGAGCCCCGGGAGTGTTCCCCGCCCGCGCGGGGATGAACCAGAACATGGGCGGCGCGAGGTCGCCGTGCTCGAGTGTTCCCCGCCCGCGCGGGGATGAACCGGCGATGAACCGCCGGGCGAACCGGCCCTCGCGGTGTTCCCCGCCCGCGCGGGGATGAACCGGGAGCAGCCCAGGACTGGGAGCACAACCTCACGTGTTCCCCGCCCGCGCGGGGATGAACCGGAGCACGCCTTCCCCTGCCCGCGGACCTGGACGTGTTCCCCGCCCGCGCGGGGATGAACCGCAGATGGGCGCCCGGGTGCTGACGCCGGTGACGTGTTCCCCGCCCGCGCGGGGATGAACCGACCCTCGAGAGCATGCGCATCGCGGCGGAGGAGTGTTCCCCGCCCGCGCGGGGATGAAACCGGTCGGCATCCTCCGGCGGGATTTCGACGAGCCGTGTTCCCCGCCCGCGCGGGGATGAACCGATGTCGAGGTCGCCGGGCCAGTCGTGGTTGCCGTGTTCCCCGCCCGCGCGGGGATGAACCGATGAAGCAGACCGTTCTGGAGCCGGCCCTCGCGTGTTCCCCGCCCGCGCGGGGATGAACCGTGCTCTGCCCCGTTGAGCGCGACGGACTCATGGTGTTCCCCGCCCGCGCGGGGATGAACCGTTCCCGACCACCATCACCAGTGCGTATTTCGGTGAAGTGGAACACGGATTCCGGGGATGTGGAACACGGATTCCGGCGAAGTGGAACGCTCGTCGGTGCACAACGACGTAGCCCGGCTCCCGCTACCGCCGCGCGTCGAACGTGGCCGTCACGTCGACGGCGACGCCGCTCAGCAGCGGCGAGGTGGCCGATTGTCCGCGCGGGAAGACGCCGTGCTCGACGTAGCCGCCGTCCGTGAGCGTCAGTACGGTGATGGTGTCGTGCCGCGGGTCGACGATCCAGTACTCGGGAATACCGGCCTCGGCGTAGTCGGCCCGCTTGTCGACCAAGTCCCGGTCCGGGCCATCCGGACTCACGACCTCCACTACCAGGTCCGCCCCCAGCCAGAAGCGGTCCTGAAAGCGGGGATCCGAACCGTCACGCAGCACCAGGAGGTCGGGCTCGCGGAACTTGCCCTCGCGCACGCGGAGCCGCAACGCCGAGAACATGACGACGCCGCCGGCGGGCTCGACGTGCGCGTAGAACCGGCGATAGAGGAACGCGAGGATCGCTTGGTGCTTCGAGGTCGGCATCGGCAGTTCCTCGACGTAGCCGTCGGTGAACTCGATCAGGCGGCGGGTCCGGTCCGTGAGCCACAGGTACTCCTCGTCGCTCCAGTTGCCCTGCCGCGGCAGCGTGTCGCACAGGATGGCGTCGAGGGCCTCCTGCGACGTCGCGACGGCGCTCGTCGATGCCATGTCCATGTCAGAGAGTATAGCGCCGGGCGCGGGCACCCCGCCCCGCGCCGTCCCGGCCGCATCTGCGGCAGAGGGTGCGCCGGCGATTGCAGGTACGCGGTAACGCTGTCATGATGACAGCATGGGTGTTCAAATCACGGTGGGCAACGTCCCCGAAAGGGTGCGGGACGAGCTTGCCGCCCGCGCCGCCATGGCCCACAAGTCGATGCAGGAGTACTTGCGCGGCGAACTCGAACAACTGGCGGCGAAGCCGTCGATAGATGCATGGCTCGAACGGGTGCGCGGGCGCCTCGAGGTCTCGCAAACGCGCATGCCGGCCGAGGACATTCTCCGTCATCTCGACGCCGTGCGTGGCCGTGACCTGCCTGACCGAATCCCGGGATCGCCCCGGAATCATCCTGACGAGACGGCCGCGGCCGGATCCCTCACGCGGCCGGGTCCTCCCCGCGCGAGCCGGCGACCTTCACGGTGACGACGTCGAGGCCGTGGTACTTCCGGTGGCGCACCGACGACGCGTAGTGTGGTCAACACCCCGACGGTCGAGCGAAGCGCTCCACGTCTCGCCCAGCACGCCGCGGAAGACGCTGCCGTCGTCGAGGGCCACGCCGAGGGCGAGGGCCACGCCCACCACGAGGCTCTTCTGCGGGTCGAGGCCGTCCTGCGCGGCCCGGGGGCCTGCTCCGTAGACCGGCGCGGCCTACTGGAGGGCTGGTTGGGCGCCCGGCGGAGCCGAAGGCGGCGATCGGCGGGCTAGAGCCCTTCCACGATGGTCCCGTCCCGGGTGCAGGCGTCGGCCGTCAGACGCTGCGACTCCTGGAACTTCGGATTCGCGGCGAACGCCTTCGCCGCCTCGAAATCAGCGAACCGGGCGATGACGTTGCGACCTCGGCCCTCGCCGGTCGTCTGTTCGCATCGACCGCCCCGGGCGAGGATTTCGCCGCCGCACTCCTTCAGCGCCTCCACGGCCAGCCCGATGTGCTTCTCGTAGACCCCGGCGTCGTGAACGTCGACCCGCATGATGAAGTACGCTGCCATCTGCAGTCCTCTCTGGTGATGTTCGACCTGGTGGTGTTCGACGTGACACCCCCGCATGTCATGAACGAGATCGGCGTCCGCCACCGCAGTGATGGTGAAGGGGGGGAACTCCCGCGGCGGCGGGAACCGATCGGAACGGCGGCTTCCGTTCCGACGATCTCCGCCGACGCGCGGCGCGGTTCCGGTATGCTACAGTGCACCCGGGAGGGAGTCAATGAAACGCCTTGTCGTCGGTTTCGTGACCGCAGTCGTCGCCGTGCTTCTCGTCGCCGGCAGTGCCCGCATGACGCCCGCACAGCAGGCGATGCCCTGGATGCGCGTCGACATTCTGGAAGTCATCCCCCGCGAGATGGACCAGTTCATCGAGGTGCAGAGCAGGGACGTCAACGGGGCCATGCAGCGCGCGGGGGTGCCGTGGCGTTCGGCATGGAGAACGGCCGAGTTCGGGGACATGTACGAGTGGATGTTCGTGACGCCGATGGACAATCTGGCCGAACTCGACCGCGGCGGTCCGCTCGCGCTCACCCTCGATCGACGCGACCTCGAGCGCATCGACGAGCGCGTACGCCGCACCATCTCCGGCCACCGGAGCTACGCGCTGCGCTACCGCCCCGAGTTGAGCGTCGAGGCCGAGAACGCGGGCAACCTCTCGCTGGCCTGGATCACGACTCTCGAGGTGGCGCCGGGGCGCCTCGCCGACTGGCAGGCCTTCATGCGGAGCCGGCTTCCGCAGTTCCGGGGGACCAACGCGGTCTTCGGCATGTACGAGCGCTACCTCGGGTCCGGAGCGGCCGTGTGGCAGCTCGTCGAGAACCACTCGAGCTTCACCGAGCTCGAGCGCCCCACCATCATGCAGCTCGCCCTCGGCGAGCGGACCAGCGACACCGCGGCCGGGCTGGCCGGCGTGGTCCTCTCGGTGGAACGCAACGTGCTGCGCTACGACCCCCGGCTGAGCTACTCGGGAGCGGGAACGACACCCCAGGGCGGCCGGTTCCGGTAGGGAGTCCGCGCCCGTAGATCGCCGCGGACTCCCGGAGGGCCGGTTTGGGCGCCCGGCGGAGCCGTCAGGCGACGATGGGCGGGCCAGGAGTCTGTGCCGTAGAACGGCACGGACTCCTGAAGGGCTGGTTGGGGTACCCAGCGGAGCCGTCAAGGCGGTGTCGGCGGTTGTTGATGCCGTTGCCGTACGAAATCAACGACGAGACGCGAGAAGCACATGGACCAGAGCCCCCCCGAGCACCACCCCGCACCCGCACCGCCCCGACACCAGATGTCCCCCGACACCCGGTGGATCGTCGCCACCGGACTCGGGGTCGCCACCCTGATCCTGACCCTGATTGGGGTCATCCTGCAGCAGAACACCGGCATCCACGCGCGAATCGACGACACCAACCGCCAAATGAACGAGCGCTTCGAGGACTCCAACGAGCGCTTCAACGACCTCAACGAGCGCTTCAACGACCTCAACCGCCGAATCGACGCCGAGCACAACCACATCCGCGCCGAAATCCGCGAGATCCGCTCCCTGCTCCTGCAGCTCATCGAGCGCACGCCGCCCGCCGACTGACCCATCGCCGAGCGAACGGTCGACCCGCGCCCATGCCCCCCGCCGAAATCCCCTATAATCGCTCGCGGTTCTCGACCCGCCTCATCGAGGACAGGCTCTACACGGCCGGCCACAGTTGGCTGGAGCGGGAGGACGGGGAGGTCTGGCGGGTCGGGTTCACGAAGTTCGCGGTGCGCATGCTCGGCGAGATCGTCGAGCTCGGGTTCGAGACCGAGCCGGGCGCGACGGTGGAGACCGGCCAGGTCATCGGCTGGCTGGAGGGTTTCAAGGCGGTCACCGACATGTACTCGCCGCTGGCGGGGCGCTTCGAGGGGTTCAACCCCGCCGTCGACGCTGAGGCGGCGCTGCTGTCGCGCGACCCGTACAGGAAGGGCTGGCTCTTCCGGGTGCGCGGGCAGCCGGGCGGCGACTGCCTCGACGTGCACGGGTACGTCACGCTGCTCGACACGACGATCGACAAGATGCTGGGACGGCGGCATGAACAGGGCTGAGCCGCCCGTCGCCGCGGCCCCGCCCGCCGACCCCGCCGGGACCTGCGCGGTTCCGCGGCGACGGTCGCCGGGCCGGCGCGCCGCAAGTCCGGCGGCGTCCGCGGCCGGCCGGTCGGCGTCGAGCAACAGGTGCGAGCATGGCTGAACCGGCGCGCTACGTCATGATCGGCGGCTTCCTCGGGGCGGGGAAGACGACCGCGGTGGCCCGGCTCGCCCGGCACCTGACGGACCGCGGCAAGCGGGTCGGGCTGATCTGCAACGACCAGAGCAGCGGGCTCGTCGACACCACCCTGCTGCGGTCCCAGGGCTTCCCGGTCGAGGAGATCACCGGGGGCTGCTTCTGCTGCCGCTTCAACTCGCTGCTCGAGGCGGCCGAGGCCCTGACCCGCGACTCGCGGCCCGACCTCTTCCTCGCCGAGCCGGTGGGGAGCTGCACCGACCTGGTGGCCACCGTCTCCTACCCCCTGCGCCGCATCTACGGCGACCGGTTCACGGTGGCGCCCCTGAGCGTCATGGTCGACCCGCTGCGGGCGGCCCGCATGGTGGGCCTGGTCGAGGGCCGCAGCTTCTCCGAGAAGGTGACCTACGTCTACCGCAAGCAGTTGCAGGAGGCGGACGTCATCGTCGTCAACAAGTGCGACGCGCACCCCGCCGATCTCCTCGACGAGCTGTCGGCGGCCCTCGGCGGGGAGTTCCCGCAGGCGACGGTCCTCACGTGCTCGGCCCGGACCGGCGCCGGCGTCGACGCGTGGTTCGAGACGGTGCTCGCCGAGAATCCCGCGTCGCGGCCGCTGGAGATCGACTACGATATATACGCCGAGGGCGAGGCGCGGCTGGGCTGGCTGAACTGCACCGTCCAACTGCGCGCGGGCGAACCGTTCGACGGCAACCGGACGCTGGTCGATCTGGCCCGGAAGCTGCGCGGGCGGCTCGCGGCGGCCGGAGAGGAGATCGCCCATCTCAAGATGACGCTCGACGCGCGCGACGGCTCGGGCACGCTGTCGGTGGTGAGCCTCGTCGGCAGCGACCGCGAGCCCGATCTGCGCGAGTCGCTGCTCGACCGCGTCGACGCGGGCGAGCTGGTGGTGAATCTGCGGGCCGAGACGGACCCGGTGCGGCTGGAAACGGTGCTGCGCGAGACCCTGGCCGCCCTCGACGGGATCGAGGCGGGGTCGAGGCGCGGGTCGAGCACCTGGAGCAGTTGCGGCCGGGACGGCCGGTGCCGACGCACCGGATGGCGTGACGGCGCGGCGGACGGCGCGATGAAGATCCTGTACTGCAACTGCACGTACGCGAAGGTCGTGCCGGCCGACGTCAAGAAGGACGTGCTGCGCCGCCTCTGCGACTCGGGCCAGGCGTTCGACGCGGTGGCGGACCTCTGCGACATGTCGGCCCGCAAGGATCCCGCGTTGCGCAAGATCGCCGAGGGCGGGGACACGAAGATCGCCGCCTGCTATCCGCGCGCCGTGAAGTGGCTGTTCCACGCGGCGGGCACGCCGCTGCCGGGCGAGGGGGTCGACGTGCTGAACATGCGCGAGGACTCGGCCGAGGATATCGCGAAGGAGCTGCTCGCATGAGCCGCATCGAGGGACGCAACCTGCGGGTCGTGCTGTACGAAGGCCCGGGCAGCCAGGCCTTGGCCGACGACGAGCGCTTTCAGGCCCTCTCGGCCCTGCTCGACAACGGCTTCGAGGTCACCCGCCCGATGGCCGGGCAGGACGTGGCCCCGGCCGACGGCGCCCCGATGCTGGTGCTGGGCCGGCTCGACGAGGCCCCGGCCGCCGACCCCGAGCAGGAGGTGCACTTCCGCGACCTCGGCGAGGTCGACGCCCTCGAGGCGGCCCGCGAGGTGCGGGAGGCGGCCGGCGCGCGCAAGCTCGAGGCGTGGAAGCCGTGGTTCCCGGTGATCGACTTCGACCGCTGCACCAACTGCATGCAGTGCCTCACGTTCTGCCTCTTCGACGTGTACGGGGTCGACGACAAGAAGCAGATCACGGTGCAGAACCAGGACAACTGCAAGACCGACTGCCCGGCGTGCTCGCGGGTCTGCCCCGAGGTCGCGATCCTGTTCCCGAAGTACGGCAAGGGCCCCATCAACGGCGACGTGGTCCGCGAGCAGGACGTGCAGCGCGAGGCGATGAAGGTGGACATCTCCACCCTGCTGGGGGGCGACCTCTACGGGTCGCTCCGCACCCGGCAGCGCGACGCGCGGAAGCGCTTCTCGACCGAGCGCGACGAGTCGAAGGCGCTGCTCGAGCGCAAGCGCTGCCTCGGCAAGCTCAAGAAGGACCTGGACATCCCCGACGAGGTGCTGATGACCCTGCCCTCGGCCGAGGACATCGAGGACCGCGCGGCCCGCGCCAAGGCCAAGATGGAGAAGCGCCTCGCGCGCTCGCAGACGGTGCAGGACACGCGGCCGGCACCGACGGAGAGGGACTGGGGCATCTGATGTTGAGGGCGGCGGCCGGCCTCGGCTATCGAACGGTGCGCTCGACCGACGCGCGCGCGCTGCGGAAGTTCGCCTGGAATTTCGGCTACAAGGGCGTCCGCTCGGTGCAGAAGTTCAAGAAGCGCCTGAAGGCCGGGGTGTCGTTCCCCCCGTTCCTCTACATCTCGATCACCAACGCCTGCAACCTGCGCTGCCAGGGGTGCTGGGTCGACGTCGACAAGCCGCAGCACCTGATCAGCTACGACGACCTGAACCGGCTCATCGACAGCGCCAAGGCGCACGGCAACAGCTTCTTCGGCATCCTCGGGGGCGAGCCGTTCATGCACCCCGACCTCCTCCGGGTCCTCGAGGCGCACCCCGACTGCTACTTCCAGATCTTCACCAACGGCCACCCCATCACCGACGCCACCGCCGAGCGGCTGCGGAAGGCCGGCAACGCGACCCCGCTCATCAGCGTCGAGGGCACCGAGTCGATCAGCGACGAGCGGCGGGGCCGCGAGGGGGTGCTGAACCGCACCCTGGAGGGCATCCGGGCGAGCGTGCGCCACGGGCTGATCACCGGCGTCGCCACCAGCGTCTGCCAGACGAACATCGACGACCTCGTGCGCGAGGCGTGGATCGACGAGCTGATCGGCATGGGCGTGCACTACTGCTGGTTCCACACCTACCGGGTGGTGGGGCCGGTGCCCAACCCCCAGCTCGCGCTGACCCCCGAGCAGGTGCTGTCGGTGCGGCGCTTCGTGATGGACATGCGCAACCGCAAGCCCATCGGCCTCATCGACGCGTACTGGGACGACAAGGGGCAGGCGCTGTGCCCGGCCGCGACCGGCATCAGCCACCACATCGGCCCCTTCGGCGACGTCGAGCCGTGCCCGATCATCCAGTTCGCGAACGAGAAGATTCAGGACAACGACGGCGACATCTACAAGACGATGACGCAGTCGCCCCTGCTCGCGGACTTCCGGCGCACCGCGGCCGGCGCGACGCGCGGCTGCATCGTGCTCGAGCGCCCCGACCTGCTCAGGGAGATCGTCGACCGGCACGGCGCCGACGACACGACGATACGGGGGACCGCGGCCCCCGAGCTCGAAGCGCTGCGTTCGCGGCCGAGCCAGTACAATCCGGGTAACGAGATCCCCGAAGAGAACTGGGTCTACCGTTTCGCCAAGAAGCACTGGTTCTTCGGATTCGGTGCGTACACATAGGAGCCCCCGGCGCCACCACCGCCGCCGCCGGGCGGCGCGGGGTTGCGCCACCGGCTCCAGGGGAATCAGCCAGTCCCATGGCCACGGAAACGACGAGCTACGCCGAGCCCCAGGTCATCCCCCTGCTGCAGCTTCCGGCGCAGGTGCCCCGGCAGACCTACCGGCCGGCGCAGTCGAACATCCCCGACGACAAGGCGGCGCGGGTCCGCCTGAAGCGGATCACCGAGGAGCACGTCAAGCGGGTGGGCGCCGTCCCCCCGCTGACCCTCGACGAGCTGACCGAGCACACCGCGGCGGTGCTGGCCCAGGCCGGCCTCGACCCGATCTACGGCGACTACGCCTCGATCCTCGTCAGCAACGCGGCGTGGCGCGACTCGCTGGCGCAGATCCCCTACGAGCGCCGGCTCCTGCTGATTCCGAAGTGCCTGCGGGTCGAGGAGAAGTGCCCCGCCCCGTTCGACGAGTTCGGCCTGCTGTGCAAGGAGTGCGGGCTGTGCTCGATCCAGGACCTGACCGTCGAGGCCGAGCGGCTCGGCTACGCGGTGCTCGTGGCCGAGGGGTCGGCCATCGTCCGCTCGATGATCGAGACCGGCAAGATCGAGGCGATCGTCGGCGTGAGCTGCATCAACGTGCTCGAGAAGTGCTTCCCGCACATGGAGGCGGCGGCCATCCCCGGCGTGGCCATCCCCCTGCTGCAGGACGACTGCGTGAACACCACCGTCGACCTCGACTGGGTGTGGGACCTGATTCACCTGACGAGCGACGACAAGACCTACCGCCTGGACCTGGACGGACTGAAGACGACGGTGCGGAACTGGTTCGCGTCCGACGCCCTCGACGCGATCATGGGCCCGGTGGACGCCGACGACGCCACCGCCCGCATCGCCCGCGACTATCTGGAGAAGGGCGGCAAGCGCTGGCGCCCGTACCTCGCGGCCTGCACGTACATGGCCCTCGAGACCGACCGCCGCGGCACCGAGCCGGACCTGCCCGAGGCGGTCCGCAAGGCGGCGGTGGCCATCGAGTGCTTCCACAAGGCGTCGCTCATCCACGACGACATCGAGGACGGCGACGAGCGCCGCTACGACAGCCCCGCCCTGCACGCCGACGTCGGCGTGCCGGTGGCCCTCAACGCGGGCGACTTCCTGGTGGGCGAGGGCTACCGGCTGCTCGCCGAGGCGGGCCGCCCCGAGGCCGTCGCCATCGCCGCCGAGGGCCACGTCACCCTGAGCCGGGGCCAGGGCCGCGAGCTGCTGTGGGCCCGCGACCCCCGGCCGCTGGCGTCGATGCAGGTGCTCGACATCTTCCGCCAGAAGACGGCGGCGGCCTTCGAGGTGGCGCTGCGCATCGGGGCCGTGCTCGGCGGGGCCGACGAGGCTACCCACGACGTGCTGCGCAAGTACAGCGAGTCGCTGGGCATCGCCTACCAGATCAAGGACGACATCGACGACTTCAAGGGCGAGGCCGACTCGAACGACCTCGACCAGGTGCGCCTGTCGCTCATCCTGACCATCGCCCACAAGCGCGCCGAAGCCGGCGACCGCGACCGCGTGGCGGCGGCCATCGGCGCCGGCGCGGCCGGACGGGCGGACGAGCTGCGCCGCATCGCCGAACGGTACGGCGTGCTCGACAAGGCCGAGGACCTGCTGGCCGCCTACCGCGAGGACGCTGTCCGCTCGCTGCGGTTCCTGGCGAGCCCGACCCTCAAGGGCCTGATGCGCCGCATCGTGGGTAAGATCTTCGGCGAGACGTTGATCGAGGGCTACTGCAGTGAGTTTGAGACTCGAAATGCTGCAAGTCGCGCGGCTGGCGCCGAAGCTGCTGCAGGAAGCCTCTGACCCGGTCGCCCGGTACCTCCACGCCCAGTTCAACGACGACGGCGGCGCCGCCGACCGCTCGGGGCGGAGCGACCTCTATTACACGGTCTTCGCGCTCGAGGGCCTGATCGCGCTGCAGCACGAGCCGCCGGCGGCGGTCGCCGGCTTCCTCGAGTCGTTCGGCGACGGCGGCGACCTCGACCTCGTGCACCTCTGCTGCCTCGCGAGGTGCTGGGCGGCGGTGAAGCGTCCGGCCCCCGACCTCGCCCCCCGCATCCGCGCGCGGTGGGACCGCGGCAGCGTGTACCACAGCTTCCTGGCGTGGGGCGCCCTGGAGGACCTGGGGCAGCCGCCCGAGCCGTTCCCCATGCCGGGGCCGGGAGACGCGGCGGTCCGCACCACCCCGACCACGGCGGCGGCGGTGACCCTGCTCCGCCGGATGGGCGTCCCCGTCCCCTCCGAGGCGACGCGGTGGCTGCTGGCGCGGGCGCATCCCGACGGCGGGTTCCTCGCCACCGAGGCGGCGCCCATGCCCGACCTGCTGTCGACGGCCACCGCCCTGCACGCCCTCGCGGGCGAGCACGTCCCGGTCGCGCGGCTCAAGGAGAAGACCCTCGACTTCATCGACACCCTGTGGACGGGCAAGGCGTTCTGCGGCACCTGGGCCGACGATGAGCCCGACGCCGAGTACACCTGGTACGCGCTCCTCGCCATGGGCCACCTCAGCCTCGCCTGAGCCGTGGACCGGCGGGGCGTTCCGCGGCGCCTGAACCGACGATGAACCCGACGCCGAGCACACCTGGTACGCGCTCCTCCCCTGGGCCGCCTCGACCCTGCGTGAGCGGCATCGCATTCCGCGCCACCTGAGCCGACGATGAACCCGACACCGAGTACATCCGGTACGCGCTCTTCACCATGGACCGCCGCAGCCCTGCGTGAGCGGCTGCTCGCCGCGCGCACGCCGGCCGGCCACTGGGAGGGCGAGCTGTCGTCGAGCCCCCTCTCGACCGCCACGGCGGTGACCGCGCTGACCCTCGCGGGCGGGCACGACGAGCTCGTCCGTGGCGGGCTCCGCTGGCTCGCCGCCCACCAGAACGCCGACGGCGGCTTCGGCGACGCGGACGGCTGCCCCAGCAACATCAGCACCACGACCCTGGCGTGGGCCACCCTCGGGCAGCACGGAGCGGCGGGCCTGGAGCGCGCCGAGGCGTGGCTCTCGCGCCGCGTCGGCCCCCTGTCGCCGGAATCACTGGCCGCCGCCATCACCGAGGTCTACGGCGAGGACCGCACGTTCGCGGTCCCCATCCTCACCCACTGCGCTCTGACCGGGCGCTTCGGCTGGGCGCACGTCCCGGTGCTGCCGTTCGAGCTGGCCGCCCTGCCCCACGCCTGGTTCAAGTGGATCGGCCTGCCGGTGGTGAGCTACGCGCTGCCCGCCCTGATCGCGATCGGGCAGGCCCAGCACCATCACCACCCCGCCGCGGGCCGGGCCGCCCGCGCCGTGCGCGACGCCGCCCGCGCCCGCACGCTGCGCATCCTCAAGTCGATCCAGCCCGCGTCGGGCGGGTTCCTCGAGGCCGCCCCCCTGACGAGCTTCGTGACCATGGCCCTCGCCGGCAGCGGCCTCGCCGGCCACCCCGTCGCCCGGCGGGGCGTCGCGTTCCTCACCGACTCGGTCCGGCCGGACGGAAGCTGGCCCATCGACACCAACCTCGCGACCTGGCTGACCACGCTCTCGATCAACGCCCTCGGCGGCGACGCGTTCACCGGGGAGGAACGGCGCTACCTGCGGCGCTGGCTGCTCGATCAGCAGTACAAGGTCGTGCACCCCTATACGCAGTCCGCCCCCGGCGGCTGGGCGTGGACCGACCTGTCGGGCGGCGTGCCGGACGGCGACGACACCTCCGGCGCCCTCCTCGCGCTAGCCGCCCTGGCCGCGGGCACCGACGACGCGCATTCGCCCGCCCACCGCGACCCGCGGGGCGTCCACCGCGGCTTCGCCGCCCACGATGATGAGATCATGGCCGCGGCCGAGGCCGGCGTCGGCTGGCTGATCGACCTGCAGAACGACGACGGCGGCATCCCCACCTTCTGCCGCGGCTGGGGCCGGCTGCCGTTCGACCAGAGCAGCCCCGACCTCACCGCCCACGCCCTGCGCGCCTGGCGGGCGTGGCGCGCGGTGGACCCGCGAGTCGACCGGGCGATGGAGCGGGCCGTCGCCTATCTGGTGCGCCACCAGCGGCCGGACGGCTCCTGGATTCCCCTGTGGTTCGGCAACCCGTGGACGCCGGACCAGACCAACCCCGTCTACGGCACCGCGCGCGTGCTGGAGTGCCGCGACCTCCTGCCGACGCCCGCGAGGCGGCGCGGCGAAGCGTTCCTGCACACGATGCAACAGGAAGACGGCGGCTTCGGCACCGTCGAGGAGACCGCCCTCGCAGCCGCCGCCACCGGCGACCCCCGCGGCCGACAGTGGCTCCTGACGCGCGCCGCATTCGCGCCGGCACCCATCGGGCTCTACTTCGCGAAGCTGTGGTATTTCGAGAAGCTCTACCCGCTGATCTTCACGGTCGGGGCGCTCGCCGCCGAGAACCACCGATGACGGCTGCGTATGGGCTCCTCCCCGTCCATTCCGGGATGATCCCCGAATCGTGCTTCACTCGTTCCTGTCAGATCCTCAGTTCAACCCCGGAAGCCGCGGAGAGGCCGTCAGGGAAATCACCCCTGACGATTGGTCTATCTGCCCGTTCCTGCGCAGTGCTCTCATCACCTCGTTCAAGTGCTTGACAAGCCACGGTGCCGCCCGAAGTTCCCGCTGGAGTTCATCCTTCCCATACGGTCTGTTACGCAGACGATCGAGGAGCCACTCCCGCAACGGTGCCAAGTCAGGTTCGGGCGTGATGAGCAGGGGCTGTTTCGGATCGTCGCATTGCCGAATCTCGAAATCGCCAC
>CAXXTG010000050.1:0-40807 GCA_963666855.2 Vicinamibacterales bacterium | reverse complement strand
GGCTCCGTCCCCGCGGCGATGCACCGGGACGATCACCCGCCGCCGGCGGCCGCACCCGCGCCCGCGTGCTCGACGCGCTCGCCCCGGTACTCGCCGCGCCCCCGCCCCCCGCGGGGCATCCCCCGCTCGACCAGCCGGCCCGCGTGCCGGTAGCCGTGGAAGTGGAACGGAATCCCCTCGCCGAACCACTGGCGGGGCGAGTCCTGCAGGTGGAGGTGCACGTGGGGCTCGCTGCTGTTGCCGGAGTTGCCGACCCGTCCGAGCAATTGTCCCGCGGCCACCCGGTCGCCGACCTCGACGGCGACGGTGCCCGGCTGCAGGTGGCCGACGAAGAGGAACTCGCCGGGGGCGACCTCGATGCCGACGTGGTTGCCGAGCCCGGCCAGACCCCATCGCCGCGCGCCTATCGCGACCTCGGGCTCGCCGTCGAGGGTCGCGAAGACGCCGCCCGCGGCCGGGGCGTACACCGGGAGGCCGTAGACCAGATAGTCGTCGAGGGCGACCCCGTCGGTGCGGAACGTGCGCCCGTCCCGGGTGACGACCAGGTCGTAGGCCCACCGCTGGTCGGGCAGGAACACGTGGTAGTTGACGTCGGCCGTCGGCCCGCCCCACGCGACGGTCACGGGGCCGTCGAGGGGCAGCCGGAACGCGACGCGGCTCGGCCGGTCGTCGTACGACGACGGGTACGGGTCGTACACCGGCAGCGTGAAGATGACCGTCACCAGCCCGACGTAGCCGAGCACGTGCCAGCCGTTCATCCCGTGCTTCCAGCGGCGGGCCGACCGCAGCGAGGCGACGAGCAGCCCCGCGGTGACGATGGCGAGGGCGATGGGCGCGCCGTACCAGATCCAGAGCGCGATCCGCCCCGGCCGGGCCCACAGCGTCAGCATCAGCAACGCGTGCACCACGACGACGACGCCGGCCGCGCGCACCCATCCGTCGAGCGCCCGCCGCTCGGCCGGGTCCGTCTGCGGCAGCGGCCGCAGGGGCCGCCGCGGCCGCCACGAGGGTTCAGGCATCGGGATCACGCCCAGCGGATGGCCACGTCATACGCGGCGAAGACGGCGTCCCGGCTCACCAACACCGCCTGCAGAGAACGCGCTTGAGCGACGAAGAGCCGGTCGAACGGATCGCGGTGGTGCTGGGGCAGGGCGACCGAGGCGATCATGTCATCGACTCGGGGCGTGGCCAGTTGGGCCCCGGTGGCGGCGAGGAGCTCGTTCTTCCACGAGGGCACGTCGTCGATCTCGAGTCGGCCCTTGCGCGCCAGGAGGGCGACTTCCCAGAACGCGGCGGTCGACACGAGTACGCGTCCCGAGCGGCCCGCCACGTCCAGATCGGCGGAGAGTGCCGGCGGCATCGCGGTTCCGAGCTGCCAATGGACGACGGCGTGCGTGTCGAGCAGGAAGCGCGTCACGCGTGTGCGTCCCAATCGTCCAGCGGCAGAAAGGCCTCGTCATCCGGCACGTCCAGCCGCGGCGTGATGGTCATGCGCGCGCGCCAATCCGGGCACCCGGCGGCCAGGAGCCGCGCGACTTCCGTGCCGTTCCGGACGATGATGATCGGCTCTCCTCGACTGGCTCGATCCACCAGTTCGAAGAGGTTGCGTCGCAGCCGGGTGATCGTGACGGTCACTGTAGGTGATCATCCGCTGGAATGTACAGGTACGTCAACGCGTAGCCGCTCCCGTTCCGGGGGCCGCCGCGGTGCCGCGGGGTTCAGGCATCGAGGTCGCTTCCGTCGACGGATTGACGAGCGTCAGTCGATCGACGACGTAGCCGGGCTGCATGTCCTCCGTGTGCGGCTTCGCGCAGGCGTTGGACCCCGCCGGGGGGGCAGTTCCGGCGACGTGGCGGCGCCGGAAAGTGCGATACTGACGGGCCATGCGCATCGCCACCTGGAACGTCAACGGCCTCCGCGCCCGCCTCGACTTCATCGCGCACTGGCTGAAGAGCCGCGAGCCGGACGTGGTGGGCCTGCAGGAGCTGAAGACGACCGACGACGAGTTCCCCCACGACGACTTCCGCGCCCTGGGCTACCACGCCGTGGTCCACGGCCAGAAGGGCTGGAACGGGGTGGCGGTGCTCAGCCGGACCCCGGCCGAGGCGGAGACGCGGGGGCTGCCCGGCCGCGGGGACGACGGGGCGCGCCTGCTGCAGGTCGGGGTGGCCGGCCTCCACTTCGCGACCGTGTACTGCCCCAACGGCAAGACCCTCGACCATCCCGACTTCCCCCTGAAGCTCGCCTGGTTCGAGGCGCTGCGCGACTACCTCGCCGGCGTGGACCGGGACGCGGCGTTCGTCATCGGCGGCGACTTCAACATCGTCCCCGCTCCGCTCGACGGCTGGGAGGGCGAGGACGCCGACGGCTCCATCTTCTGCACCGTCGAGGAGCGGTCCCGGTACCGCGCCCTCCTCGATCTGGGGCTGACCGACCTGTTCCGCCAACTGTACCCGGACGAGCGCAAGTTCTCGTGGTGGGACTACCGCGGAGGCGCCTTCCACCGCGGCCTGGGGCTGCGCATCGACCACCTGCTCGGCACCGCCGCCGTGGCCTCGCGGGTGCGCCGCGTCGAGATCGACCGCGACTACCGCAAGAAGAAGGACGGCAACATCGCGTCCGACCACGCCCCGGTGTTCGCCGACCTGGACTGACGCGGGGACGTCGGTCATCTCGCGGCGCCGGGATCGACGGGGCCGCGGCGGCTACCATATCTTGTGGCGTTGCGACCGGCATGCGGGTAGATCAAGAATCGGATCAGCGGCCCTCGCGCGGCGCGGGTCGATGCCGTGAGACGGACGAATGGCGGACTGGTTGAGTACACCCCTGATCGTGACGGCTTCGCTGGCGGTCATCATTGCCGCCGTGAAGGTCATACGTTGGACCGCAACGGTCGATCTCAGGCTGGATCAGTTCACGGCTTTCGCCAAGGAAGTGCGGGACGACATCAAGCAGATCTTCCTGCGGCTCCCGCCGGTGCCCGTTGTCTCCAGCAGCCCGCTCCAACTGACCGATTTCGGTGAGAGGATGGCCGACTTCACGAAAGCGAAGCCGTGGGCATCTGATCTCGCACCATCCCTGCGGGCCGAAGTTGCCGGGAAACGTGCGTTCGAAGTCGACGAATTCAGCCGCAGCTTCGTGCACTTGCGCCTGAACGACGATCTGAAGGAACGCGTCGCCGCCTGCGCCTACGAGTTCGGAGTCGATCGGGACGACGTGCTGAAAGTGCTGCGGGTTGTGCTCCGCGACGAACTGCTCCGCGACATCTGAGGGGCGGGAGAAACGGCGCCGATGAGGATCGACGCCGCTCCCGGTCGCATGAGCCCGCCCTTACATTCCGCGCCGTCCCGCGGCTAGGGCAGCCCCAGCGTCAGGACGGTGTTGGTGGCCACGACGGTGACGTACTGCCGGCCGTCGATCTGATACGTCATCGGGCTCGCCCGGATCGGCCGCGGGGCGTCATGGCGGAGCAGGATCTCGCCCGTCGCCGCGTCGAGGGCGTAGAACCCGCCGTCCTCGACCCCCTGGAACACGAGGCCGCCGGCCGTGACCATGTTGCCGCTCGCCCCGATGGCGCTCTGCGCGGGCAGGATGGTCTGCCACGACTGCTCGCCGGTGACGGGGTCGTAGGCCGAGACGGTGACCTCGGGCGGGAACGCCTCGGTGAGGCGGTCGAGGCTCGACAGGCTCTCGGTGTGGCCGCGCGAGTCGGGCCCCGGCTCGAGGGTGTCGCCGACGGGGTTGACGACCAGCGCGATCGCCCCGTTCTTGCCGGTGACGTAGACGAGGCCGGTGGCGGGGCTGAACGAGGGGGCTCCGAAGCTCGACCCGCCGTGGGGGACGATCACTTCCTTGCTGATCCAGTAGGGGCTGTAGAGCTGGCTCGACCGGGCCATCAGCTCGGGGTCGTCGACCTCGACGAAGGTGGCGCAGAGCGGCGTCATCGGCACCCCCGCCGCGTTGTAGGGAATCGGCTGCGTCGGCCAGACCTGCTCGCCGGGGACATCGGTCTCGGTCGGCACCACCGTCTCGACCATCGGGTGCAGGGGGGCGCCGGTCTCGCGGTCCCACATATAGAAGAGGCAGTTCTTGCCGGCCGCGGCGACGCCCCGGATCGTCTCGCCGTCCTCATCCGTCACGTCGAAGAGCACCGGCCCCGTCACGTGGTCCCAGTCCCAGAGGTCGTGGTGCACGGCCTGGTAGTACCAGCGCAGGGCACCGGTCTCCAGATCGAGGGCGATGGTGGCGTTGGTGAACAGGTTGATGCCCGCCCGCGCCGACCCGTCGTAGTCGGGCGACGGGTTGCCGGCGTTGACGTAGACCAGGCCGAGGTCGGCGTCGACGGCGGGCTGGGTCCAGATGCCCCCGCCGGCCCGCGCGCCGTAGCCCCAGGTGTCGCGCGCGATCTCCCATCCCTCGTCCTGAGGGCCCTGCGGGATGGTGTTGAAGACCCACCGGATGGCCCCGGTCTCGGCGTCGGTGGCGATGACCAGCCCGCCCGGGATGTGCCCCTCCGACAGCGCCGCCGCCACGTACAGGGTGCCGTCGTGGTGGGCGGGCGGGGTGGTGATGCGGTAGCCGATCTGGACGGGGTCGAGGGTGGGCGGGAAGTCGTCGGGGTACTTGAGCTGCAGCGCGTTGCTGACGACGGGCAGGACGCCCCCGTCGCCGAACGACTCGACGGCGGCCCCGGTGCCGGCGTCCCGCGCGTAGAGGTCGTTGCCGCGGTAGGCGTAGATGTTGCCGCCCGCGAACGTGGGGCCGCGCACCGGGCTGCCGCCGGGCGACCCCGCGTCGAGGGGCGACGACCACAACTCGGCCCCCGTCGCCGCGTCGAGGGCGAAGAGGGTCGAGCGCGAGTGCAGGTACATCACGCCGTCGACGACCAGCGGCGTGGCCTGGGTGATGTTGTCGGCCGGGCCCGCCACCCAGGTCCACCGCTCGACGAGCCCGCCGACGTTCGAGGCGTCGATCTCGTCGAGGGGCGCGAACCGGTTGTTGTCGAGGTTGAGGTTCTGGCTCGACCAGTCGAGCGACGCAGCCTGCGCCCACGCGGGCGGGGCGCCGACGGCCGCGCCGGCGAGCACGAGCAGAGCAGCGAGGTAGCTTGCGAGTTTCACCCTTCCTCCTGTAACAGCCTGAAGTCCCGGCCCGCCCGACGATTCCCGGCGCCGCGGCAGGTGACCTGGGCGCCGTCGAAATCCCACGGGATGGTCAGGTCGGTTCTGGATGCCCGCCAAATCGCCAGTCACCGCCTGCCTATCCGTCAGGCCGCCGGTGCCTCACGGCGTTGGCGCCCGCGCCGGTACGACGGCCGGCGCCGCTTCGCCGCCGGACCGGTCGTTCGGGGTCCGATGCCGCCGCATCGTCACTGCTCCGTCGACGCGGCCGCTTCCTCGGCCCGCGCCCCGCTCAGCGAGTTGGGCACGGCCCAGTTGCCCTCGTGGCAGGCGTACTCGTACTGCTGGTAGGCGTCGTCGCGCTTGTAGGGGAAGGCGACGGTCCACGGCTCGGCGTAGGTCTCGGGGTCGTCGACGGTGAGGGTGTAGTTCAGGGTGTCGGCGTCGGCGAAGGTGAAGCGCTCGACCATGCGCCGGCCCTCGTGCTGGGGCGCGCGCGAGCCGGGGGCCCGCATGTTGCCGACCGCCTTGAAGTTGGCCGACTCGACGACGAGGGTGTTGCCCTCCCACCGGCCGCGGGGGTCGCCCTCCCACTGGGTGATCTTCGCGTCCACGTGGTCGCCGCCCTCGAGCGGGATGATGCGCGCGTTGTGGATCATCTCGCTGTGGATGATGATGTGGTCCTCGTTCTGCACGATCAGCTTGCCGTTGTTGTAGGCGGTCGGCATCATCATGCCGAAGACCCCCCGCGACAGGCAGCGGTCGCCCGACTCCATGTTCGCGGCCTGGTCGTGCAGGTGGTCGCGGTAGTAGCGCACGCTCTCCTGCGCCCTGGGCGTCAGGTCCGGCCTCCGGCCGTCGGGGGGGTGGACGATCAGCGCCGGGGCCTCGCCCGCCACCGGCTCCTTCCAGAACCAGTCGAACCAGTAGTTCGCGTAGGCGCCGACCCCGCGGCTGTTCTCGTGGCCCTCCCACTCGACCGCCTTCGCCCGGTCCGACCGCGCGGTGAACAGCTCGAGGCGCTCTTCCGCCGTCAGGTCCCGGCCCACCAGATCGGGCGACAGCTCGAGGGGCACGTGCGACGAGCCCACGTTGTTCCACATGCCGTTGATGTCGGGGTGCCCGTTCGCGAGCCGCGGGGGCTCCCAGTCCTGCCCCGACGCGGGCGCGGGCGCGCCGACGATCACCGCCAACGCGAGCAGCGAGGCGCAAGCGAGAGTCTTCATCTGGACCATCCTTTCCGAGAATCGCCCCATTGTACGGCAATGCGGCAGCGGGGAGGCCGGGGCATCAGAACGCGATGCGCTCGACGCCGTCGACCCGGTCGAAGTGCTTATCGTTGCTCAACAGCGGGAGCGCGTGCTGGCGGGCGAGCGCGGCGATCCAGATGTCGTTCGACGGGATGGGGTTGCCGGCGCGCTTCAGCTCTTTCCGAACTCCTCCTCGATGATGGCGTTGACACGGCGGTGTTCGCTCGACATATCGGAGAGCGCGCCGAACCCGGCCATCCAGGGAGGTTCCGGTCCTGGCTTGGTTCCCTCGCGGGCGCAGCGACGGAGCTTCTCGTCGAGCGCCTCGGTGAAGAACTGCTTCAGGGTGGTGCCGCGGGCGGCGGCCAGGACCTTGGCCTGCCGGAACGTGGCGTCGGGCAACTCGATGGTGGTCTTCATGGTTCCCATATTTCCATGTTTACGGGGCCCCGGTTCAACGGCGTTCACCGCGTGCCTCAACCTCATGGTTCGCGATCCGGCGGTTCGACGGGCTCGGCGGGGGCCGGCGGCGACTCCGGCGCGGAGGGCCTCGACGCGGTGGGGGACGGCGCGGGCGGCGGCGCGACCGGCTCTGCCGGCGCATCCGGGGGGCCCTCCGGCCGGTCGCCCTGCCGCTGATACAGGTACGACGCGGCGAGCAGCAGCAGCCCCAGGACCACGCTGCTGGCGATGCGGTAGACCGAGTCGAGCTGCGAGAAGTCGACCAGGAACACCTTGAGCACGGTGGCGCCGAAGACCACGAGGGCGAGGTAGCGGACGGGGGCGTAGCGCCGCCTGATGCCCGCCGCGGTCAGGGCGGCGGCGTAGGCGGCCCAGGTCGCCGACAGCATCAGTTGGCGGGCGAGTTCGGCGTCGGCGGCCACGCCCCGCCGGATTTCCCAGAAGGCGTCGATCTCCATCGACAGCGTGAACAGCAGCAGCGCGTTCGCGCCGACCACCGCGGCCGCGAGCGACGGCTTCCGGTGCGGGACGTCCCGGCCGTCCCGCCGCCGGTGCAGCCACGCGACGAAGGCGAGCACGGCGACGACGAAGAGGCCGAGCAGGGCGCGCCGGTTGAGGAGGACGGCGTGGACGGCGGGCAACGGCGCCGTTTGCGCCGCCATCGCCATCAGCGCCGCCGCCGCGAGCAGGGCCGCGGCGACCCCGCGGATCCACGCCCGCCCCTCGCGGATGCCCAGCCACGCCAGGCCCCCCGCCTGGGCCGCGCACGCCAGGGCGCCCCAGGCGCCGTCGAGATGCAGGCCGACCGCGGCCACCGCGAGGGTCGCGGCCAGCGCCAGTACGTGCATCGCGGCGCCGGGGTCGACGCGCCGCACGCCGGCCGCCACCGTCCACCACGCAACCGCCAGGGCGGCCGTCGCCAGTCCCGTCGCGGCCGGAAAGTGCGGCTCCAGCAGCGCCTGCAGCCCCACCGCGAGGCCGAGTCCGTTGACGGGCACGAGGACGACGTCGGCCGCGTGCAGCGGCCCGCCCCCGCGCCGCAGCAGCTCGATCTGGGCGGCGGCGTGCAGGCTCGCGATCGCGAGCCACGTCACGACGGCGGGGAGCAGCCACGAGCCGTCCGGGTCGGCGCCCGTCCACCCGAGGAGCGGCCACGCGACCAGGGCCCAGAGCCCGACGCGGGCCCACATCGCCCCCGTGCGCGCGGCCGCGGCGACCCCGGCCCCGGTGACCGCGATCAAGTAGATGAGGAACGCCAGCCAGTGGTCGCCGAGGATGGCGAGCGACGCGGCGTGGTACCAGAGCGGGGTGGTCGCCAGCGCCCCCCGGACCACGCCGGCATACGGATGCGCGGAGGACCGCGACCGGTACAGCACCCAGAGGAAGAGCGCGGCGTACAGCGTGAAGAACAGTTCCGTCCGCAGGTACGCGCCGGGCTCGTAGAAGCGGAGATACCAGACCGCGACGGTCAGCCCGGTCAGCAGGAAGCTGGCCAGGTTCAGAGCGGGCCAGTCGCGGCGGTGCGCCAGGTAGACGATGGCGCCGACGAGCAGGGCCACGTAGGTGAACAGGACGAGCTGCGCGTCGTCGCCGCCGACGAGGGAGGGGGTGGCGAACCCGCCGACGATCGCCATCATGGCGAGGGGCTGGGCGCGCAGCCGGTCGGCCTGGAACGCCGCGAACGCGGTCACCGCGGCGAGCATCGCGGAGCCGGCGGCGGCGTCGACGAGGCGGTACAGGTTCAGCGCCGCATAGGCGGCGAGATACCAGGCGGCGACGCCCCCGCCCACCATCGTCACGCCGAACCGCGCGTGGCCGAGGGCCGCGAACCGCCGCCCCGACACGATCAGCAGTCCGCCCGTGAGCACCCCGGTGGCGACCCGCAGCGGCTCCGTGATCCACGCGTTGACGAACGCGTACCGGATGAACAGGCCCACGCCGATGATGAGGATGGCGACCCCGGCGTAGAGCATCCACCGGGCGCCGATGCGCGCCTCGAGGCGCAGCGGCTCGGGCTGAACGCCCGGAGATGGAATGGCCGGGGCCGGCGCCGCCGCGGGCGATGATCCCGGGGCCGGGGATTGCGCGGCCGGTGATCCCGGCGCGGCCGTCTGCGCGGGCGGTGGCCCGGGCACCGCCGCGGATACCGGGCGCGACGCGGTTTGCGCAGGCGGTGATCCCGTCGCGGCGGCGGATAGGGTGGGCCCCGCGGCCTGCGGTGGCGGCGACCCCGGTGCAGCGGCGGATAGGGCGGGCCCCGCGGCCTGCGGTGGCGGCGACCCCGGTGCGGCGGCGGATAGGGCGGGCCCCGCGGCCTGCGGTGGCGGTGACCCCGTCGCGGCGGCGGATAGGGTGGGCCCCGCGGCTTGCGGTAGCGGCGACCCGGGTGCGGCGGCGGATAGGGCGGGGCTGGGGCCCGCGGCCTGCGGCGGCGATGACGTTGGCGGCGCGGCCGGTGCCGTCGCGGCGCCGGTTACGGGGGGCGTCGAGGTCGGGGGCTGCGCGGCGCGGCCGGCGGGCCGCCCCGGTGCCCCAGCCGCCGTCCGCGATGGCGGATCTCCCTGCATCCAGCGCTCGAGGCGGGCGAGCCGGTCCTCGATGTCGACGACCCGCGCGCGCACCGCCGCCGCGTACAGGAAGGCCACGATCGGCAGGACGAGCATCAGCACGAAGCCGATCGCGGCGACGAACAGGACGTCGATCGTGGCAATCATGGCGATGGCGGCGCCCCGGGCGGCCCGGCTCCCTCCACGAGGCGCCCCAGGGCCTCCGCCGCGGCCGACTCCGGCCACACCGGGGCCGGGGCCGCGACGTAGCCGGCGTGGGCCAAGCGGCTCTGGAAGTAGGCGACCTCGGTGGCGTAGAAGAACAGCTTGGCGGCCAGACGCGCCGCGACGTAGGCCTGACCGGCGAGGACCGCCCACCCCATCGACACGCCGGTCGAGATGTCCGGCGACGTGGTCGCCCAGACGCCGACGACCGCCGCAGCCACCGCTCCGTTGGCGGCGTAGAGTCCCAGGCAGGCGGCCGGCCGCCGCCGCACGAAGCGCCAGCCGGCGAGCAGGGCCCCGACCATGCTGCGGCGGTCCTCCACCACCGCCCGCACCCGCGCGTAATCGAACACGAGGCCGACCAGGGCGAGTAGCAGCCCGAACCCCAGGTGGCGGAGCATCGCGGCCGGGGGGACGCCCCCCCCGGGGGGGGCCGCCCCGACGAGCCAGGGGTGGACCGCCCGGAAGAGCGCCCAGTACGCGAGGCCGGCGATGAGGGCGAGCCGCAGCAGGCGGGGCCCGTAGACGCCGCACGCGGCGAAGAACCCCGCCCCGCGGGTGGGGCGGTTCCGGGCGTAGCGGTCGATGGCGCCGGCCGAGAAGAGGGTCCAGGCCGCGAGATAGGCGACGACGACGGCGGCGAGCGCGGGGCCGGGGCCTTCGTCGTCGAGCAGGCCGCGCAGGTGGGCGAGGGGGGCGTCCGCCTCCCCGGGCGGGGCGCACGGCCCGGCCCCCACCGGGTACACGTCGTGCGCGAACCGCCACCAGTGGAGCGGGATGCAGCTTGGCGCGGGGCCACCGGGCGCGGCGTCGGCGGCCGCCGGGCCGCCGGCCACCGGGTTGCCGGCCGCGTCGTCGCGCAAAGCGGCCGGCGACGCCTCCCGGAGCAGCAGCGCCGGCGGCAGGGCCACCGTCGCCGTCAGCACCGCGGCGCCGGCCAGCACCATCGGCGCCCGCGCCACGCGCCGTAGCCCGTCCCCCAAGGGGGCGATGAACGACATCACGCGTTGGCCGCTACAGTATCACTCCCCCGCCCGCGCGGTCTGGCGGGGCGCACGCCGGCCCAGGCATGGGCGGAGATCATCACTCCCCCGCCCGCCCGGTCCGTCGGCTACAAGGCCGGGGATTCGATCTCGGACCTGGATCACTTCCCCCGCCCGCCCGGTCCGTCGCCCCGCGCGCGCGAAAAAGGGGCGCCCCCGGGAGGAGCGCCCCTGCGAAACGCGCCGCATCGAGCGCCGCCGCCTTCCGGACGGTCAGCGGTAGTCGTCCCGCACCGGATGAAACACGTCGATGATGCGGCACTGGGTGATGGCCCGGCCCGAGTGGACGGCGTTGGGCGGGATGACCGCCACCATGCCCGCCCCGAGGCGCTGGGTCTTGTCCTCGATGGTCAGCTCGAACTCCCCGTCGAGCACGTGCGCCACCTGCTCGTGGGGATGCGCGTGCTCGGGCAGCTCGGCTCCGGCCGCGATGGTCCAGGTGACCGAGGTCATCGTGACCCCGTTCGCGAACCGGCCCACGAAGCCCGGCATGGGCTCCTTCCGGGCCATGTCGGTGGGTGACAGGAACGCCACGGCTCAGTCCCTCAGCCCGAAGGTGAACACGACGTTGCCGGCCGCGATGGTCACGTACTGCTGCCCGTCGACGGCGTAGGTGATCGCGGCGGAGTGGACGCGCCGGCCGACGTTCATGTGCCACAGCTCCTCGCCGCTGACCGCGTCGAGGGCGTAGAAGTAGCCGTCGACGCTGCCGCTGAACACGAGGTCGCCGGCGGTGGCGGTGACCCCGGCCGTCGACCGCGGCTGGATCGGGTACTCCCACCGCACGTCGCCGGTCCGCGGGTCGATGGCGCGGATGGCGCTGTGGTAGTTGTCGGCCGGCAGGGGCCGCTGCGCGCCCCCGCCCGTGAACTGGTCGCCCTCGACGTACTCCTCGTCGCGCTTGTAGAAGATGTCCTCGCCGTCGTAGGCCTGCACGTAGAAGAGCTCGGTGCGCGGGCTGAAGGCGGGCGAGAACCAGTTGGTGCCCCCGCCGACGGGCGGCGAGACGAGGGTGCCCTCCGGCGTCGGCGCGGTGTTCGGCACCCGGATCGGCCGGCCGTTCGAGTCGAGCCCCACCGCCCAGGTCTGCTTGGCGTAGGGCTTCCCGAGCAGGAACTCGCCGGTCTCGCGGTCGATGGTGTAGAAGAACGCGTTGCGGTTCGCCCACATCATCACCTTGCGCTCCTCGCCGTCCATCGTCAGGTCGGCGAGAATCGGCACCTGGATGGCGTCCCAGTCGTGCACGTCGTGGGGCGTGAACTGGAAGTACCACTCGAGCTCGCCGGTGGTGCCGTTGATGGCCATGGCCGAGTCCGAGTAGAGGTTGTCGCCGAGCCGCACGTCCCCGTTCCAGTCCGGCCCCGGGTTGCCGGTGCCCCAGTAGACGATGTCGAGCTCGGGGTCGTAGGCGCCGGTGATCCAGCTCGCCGAGCCGCCCGTGCGCCACGAGTCGCCGGCCCACGTCTGGTTGTCGGGATGGTCGGGGCCGGGAATCGTCCACGCCCGCCACACCTGCTCGCCCGACGCCGCGTCGTACGAGTCGATGAAGCCGCGGATGCCGTACTCGCCGCCGGCGATGCCCGTCACCACCTGGTCGCCGACGATGAGGGGCGCGGCCGTCTTGCTGTAGCCGGCCTGGTGGTCGGCGGTCTCCCGGTCCCACACCAGGTTGCCGGTTCGCGCGTCGATGGCCACGAGGTGCGCGTCGAGGGTGCTCATGAAGAGCGTCTCGCCGAGAATCGCCACGCCGCGGTTGTTGCGCCCGCAGCAGATGCGCAGGTCGTCGGGCAGGGGGTGGTCGTAGCGCCAGTACTGGCGTCCGGTGGCGGCGTCGACGGCGACCACGTTGCTCGGCGCCTCGGTGATGAACATCACCCCGTCGACGACGAGGGGCACGGTCTCGGCCCGGTCGAGCTGCGGGATCTGGTAGGCCCACTTGAGCTCGAGTTCGCCGACGTTGCGGTTGTGAATCTGGTCGAGCCGGCTGTAGCGCTTGGCGTCGAGGGTGGCCGAGTACATCAGCCAGTTCTCGGGCTCGTCGGCCGCGTTCAGCAGCCGCTCCCAGGTGACCGGCGAGAACGACGGGCCGTCG
Organism: Vicinamibacterales bacterium; assembly: GCA_963666855.2. Taxonomy (GTDB): domain Bacteria; phylum Acidobacteriota; class Vicinamibacteria; order Vicinamibacterales; family UBA8438; genus JAJEEA01. The sequence continues at coordinate 28,069 of CAXXTG010000050.1, read as the reverse complement.
CCGGACCCGGACTCCTGCGCGGCGGCCGGCGCGGCGACGAGCGCGACCGCGAGGACGATGACAAGCCGTTTCATGATCACGTCTCCTCCCGTCGGAGCGAGTACAGATAGGCGATGAGGTCTTCCACCTCGTCTTCGGTCAGGAGGGCGTTCACGCTGGGCATGATCGAGCTCGTGACGCGCTCGTACGACCGCACGCCGCCCTTCGAGAACGACCAGAGGTCCTCGTTCTCGTCCATGAGGCGCATCGTGAACGTGTCCTCGCTCATGCGCAGGCCCTCGACGACCGACCCGTCCTCGCGGGTCACGCGCAGGGTCCACCACCGCGGCGCGAGGTCCTCGTCGGGCGTGCGCAGGTCGCTGACCAATTCGTCGGGGTCGCGGCGGTCGCCGACCCGGGTCAGGTCGGGGCCGCGCCGGCCGCCCGCGCCGCCCACCATGTGGCAGCTCGCGCAGTTGCCCTTGCCCTCGAACACCATCCGCCCCGCCGCGACGTCGCCCGGCAGGTCGACGGCGGGGGTGCTGTTCAGCGAGTTCAGGTAGCTGACCACCATCCACACCGACTGGTCGGTGGCGTTGCGGCTGATGCCGATCATCTGGGTGTTGGGGATGCCCTCGCGGACGATGCGGAACAGGCCCGCGTCGGTGCTGGCGCTGGTGAAGCCGTTCGTCAGGGCCGGCCCCAGCTCGCCGCCGTCGCCGGTCTGGCCGTGGCAGCGCGTGCACTGCTGCTGGTACAGACGCTGGCCCATCCGGATGTCGAGCGTCGTCGTGAACGGGTTCTCGGTGGTTTCCTGAGCGCGTGGGGTGGCCGGCGCCGTCACGAAGACGGCGGCCAACACCGCCGCCGCCGGAATCGCCCACAGGCTGCGCATTCGCATGATGCCCTCCGGTAGTCGGTTCGGGTGTCGGTGCGGTCCTCCCCGCACGTCGACACGCACTGATAGTACAAGGCGGCTTCGCCGGCAGTCGCCCCCGCCGCCTGGAGCATCCAGGGGATGAACCGCACCCCCGAGCGACCCTCGGGGCGCGGCCTTCGGGAACGATTCCTGCCGACACAGCCGTCGAATGCCTGACGATATCACGCAGCGCGCCGCCCGCGCCACGAATGCCGCCCCGGGCCGGGGGCGTGAACCGAATCTCTACCTCGTTCGCGCATTCCCGGGGTACGGGACGTGCGACGAGCGGGACCCCGTCTACACCCCGTCTACACCCCGTCTACACCTCGATGGATGAGAGCGGTTCCTCTTCCGCGCCGGAGGGCGGCTGGCGGCGCCTCCCTACCGGACGCCGCCGGGCGCGGCGTTGGCGCTTCACGGCGATTCGGTCGGGCCGGGTTCGTACCGCTCGACGGCGATCGCGCCCGCGCGGGCGCGCATGGACGCGGCGTCATGCCAGGCCTGCATCCGGAGCAGCATGTCCATGCTCACGCCGAAGGCCTTCTCGATGCGAAGCGCCATCTCCGCGGAAAGCGCGGCGTGGCCGTTCAGCAGGGCGGAGAGCGTCGCCCTGCGGACGCCGAGAATGGCGGCCGCCCTGGTGACGTTGAGACCCAATTCGTCGATCACCTCCGCCCGGATGAAGTCGCCCGGATGAGCCGGGGTCATGTTCACGCGGATGCCCTCGACGGCCATCAGTGGTAGTCCTCCAAGTGCAGGCGTTCGACGCGGCCGTCCCGTTCCCCGAACGTGATCCGCCCAGTCCCGCCGACCGGCGGCTGACATCCGGTCCCCAGTGTGTATCATTACACATGGACAGCGCGGCGATCATCAAGCGGCTGGTTCGTGACGGCTGGCGCCGTGTCCGCGCAAGTGGAAGCCACCGCCACTACGCGCACCCGACGAAGCCGGGCGTCGTGACCGTGCCGCATCCGCGCAAGGACATCCGCGTCGGCACGCTGCGGAACATCTTCCGGCAGGCCGGCTGGGATTGGAGGGAGCGCTGATGCGATATCTGGTCGTGCTCGACGGCAGCGAGCCGGGCGTCGGCTACGACGTGACGGTGCCGGACCTGCCGGGCTGCACGTCCGCCGGCGACACGCTGGGCGAAGCCGTCAACAACGCCGCCGAGGCCATCCGCGGCCATGTGCAGACGTTGATCGAGACCGGCCAGCCCGTCGGCGTGCCGACCGCCGACCCGCCGGCCGACCTGCCGTCCGGCCACCTCGTGGGCGTCGTCGACGTCGATCTTGAAAGCGATGCGGCACCGCTTCGCGCCGTCCGGCTCAACGTGTCGATACCGGCGACCGCGCTCGCGCTGATAGACGCCGCCGCGAAGATCGCCGGGACCTCGAGATCGGCGTTTCTGACGCGCGCCGCCCTGACCTACATCGAGCGCGAGGCCGGCAGGAAGTAGACAAGCCGCCTGCGCGATGCGCGGGCGTCTACCCATGCCGACGACGCTAGCCTCGCTAGCCGTGGCCGGTGCCGATGACCGTGTTCCCGGCGCCCTCAGCCACGCGGTCCGGATCCTCCGGCGCACGCTGGGCGACGATTCGTGTGAGCCGTCCTTCATCCGGACCGACCGCTGGAGGTCGGTGAACGTGGCCCACTCGACCGCCACGAGCTCGGCGATGACCGCGAGGCGCACGCGCGACAGCAGGAGCTCATCCATGCGCGCGCCGAGCCCGCCGTTTCTCGTCCGCGATATCCCCCGGTCGGCGAACAAGCCGGTGACTCTGGCCTGTCGCTTCGAGGCAGAGGAGTCTTCCAATTAGGTGCCTGCGGGCGGTTGGGTGGCCAAGTCGCCGTCATCGACCGGCTCTCGCACGGTTTCTTCCCGCGCGCCGGCAGTACCCTCCATTACCTGAACAACGGGGTCCCCGGTCTTCACGAAGCTGTCTCTCTCATCGAGATCTTCCCAAGTTTGCTCGTCCGTCTTCAGTGTCTCGTATCTGGTCTCCCACTTCGCGGGCATGAAGATATCACCCATGCGTGAGCCGAGGCCGGTTCCACCGACATTGACCTTTTCCGTTCTGTATGTCGACGCCACGGACAGTCGCTCCATGACACGACAATGATGGGCGGCGACGCGTGGCGAGCCTCTGTCAATGATGGCAACGAACCGCCGACGACGTCGAGAGCGGTCTTCGGGCTCACTCACCCGCCGAACAGCCCCACCAGGGTGATCGCCACCGTCACGCACACCGCCGCCCCGAGCGTCATCCAGACGCCCACCTTGGCCATGTCGCGGATCGAGAAGTAGCCGGCCGAGTACGGCAGCACGTTCGTGGGGCTCTCGGTCACGAGGATGAACGCGAGGGTCGACGTGAAGGCGGCCGGCGCGGCGATGGTCCACGCGTCGAGGCCGAGATCGAGGGCGAGGGCGAGCAGGATCGGCATGATGAGCGAGCCGGTCACGGTGTTGCTCGAGAACAGCAGGTGGAGCGCCGCCACCGCGAGGACGATGACGAAGGGGCGCAGCACCGGCGGGATGAGGATGAGGTTGCCGAGCAGGAGCTGGGCGAGCCAGCGGGCGGCGCCGGTTTCGAACACCATCAGGCCGAGCGACAGGCCCGCGACGATGAGCATCACGCCGCCCCAGTCCATGTTGGCCTGGGCCTCCTTCCACGACATGACCCGGATCATGGGGAGGAACAGGGTCAGGCCGCCGGCGAGGGCCACCGCCTGGACGGGCGGGTCGACGAGGCCGCCGGTGAGGTCGGCGAGCCAGGGCGTGACGAGCCACGCGGTGATGGTGAGCGCGAAGATGACGAGGGTCTTGCGCTCGACGGGCTTCAGGGGGCCGAGGGCTTCGAGCTTGGCCTCGATCTCGCCCTCGCCGTAGGGCAGGGTCTCGATCTCCGGCGGGAAGATGCGCAGGAGCAGCCACCAGCCCACCGGGATCATCAGGATGGCGGCGGGGACCCCGAGCACCATCCACTGCCCGAACGAGACGGTCACCCCGGAGATCTCCTCCAGATAGCTGAGGGCGAGCACGTTGGCGGCGGTGCCGGCGGGGGTGCCGATGCCGCCGATGAGGGGGCCGTAGGCGCACGAGATCATCAGGGCGCGGCCGTAGTTGCTCTGGAGCGGCTTGAGGCCCGCGTCCTTCAGCACCCCGACCCCGAGGGGCAGCATGACCGCGGCGACGGCCATGTCCGTGATCCACATCGAGAGCAGCGCGCCGACGATGAGGAAGCCGAGCAGCACCCGGTCGGCCCGGGTGCCCGCCCGCAGCAGCACGTGGAGCACCATGCGGGTGCCGAGCCCCGAGAACGTGAACCCGGTCGAGAGGAACAGCACCCCGATGAAGAACACGATGAGGGGGTTGCCGAACCCGGCGTTCACCGCCGACGCGAAGTCGGTGATGCCGAAGGCCGCGATCAGTATCACCACGAGCAGCGAGGTGACCGCGAACGGCATCGCCTCGCCGACCCACAGGGTGACCGCGAAGAGCAGGATCGCCAGGCACGTCTTGCCCTCGGGGGTCAGGGGGATCAGCTCGCCCGCCCGCTCGAGGGGGGCGGGCACCGGCAGCAGGTGGACGACGGCCATGAGGACGGTGGCGCCCGCGAGGATGAGGAGGGCGCGGTAGTCGCTGACCGGGGCGTTGGGGTTGGACATGATGGACGCCTTCGCTTCGCGTGGTCCGCCGGTGACGCCGCCGATGGTCGAGTCGCGGGATCGGAGACGGCGGGGAATGATACTGCGGCGGGGGCGACTGCGGCCCACCATCCGCCTCCGCGAGGATTGCGAGAGGGCCGGTGGATTCCGCCACGCGCGGCTTGTGACGGTCGTCGTGCTGGCCGCCCCCCCCCCCGCGGCCCCCCGTGTCGGCGCGGCTCGTCAGGTGCCCGCCGGCGATCAGCCCTCCCGTGAGCCGGCACCCGCCACGGGCCGGCGCACCGCCATCACCAGGACGGTCGCGGCCAGCGCCGCCCCGAGCCCTAGCATGGCGGGGCTCAGACCGCCGACGCCGCCTTCGCCGGCCGCGAGCCGGACCGCGGCGAACACCGCGACCCCGGCCGCGATCGAGGCGACGGCCTCGGGGGTCCGAACGCGGCCGACGTAGAGCCCGACGATGACCGGCACGAACAGGGTCACTGTCAGCACCGTGTAGAAGATGCTGAGGGCCGCGATGATCGAGCTCAGCGCGATGGCGAGCGCGGTGGCCCCCGCCCCGCCCGCCACCGCCGCGCCGCGGGCGACCCGCAGCAGCCGCGCGGGGGCCGCCCCCGGGTTCAGGAACCGCGCGTAGAGGTCGCGCGACAGCGACGTGGCGAGCATGAACAGGATGGCGTCGGCCGAGCTGAGCTCCGCCGAGAAGACGGCCGCGAGCCCGAGGGCGCCGACGAGCGGCGGCAGGGTCTCGATGAGGACCGTGGGCAGGGCGAGGTTGTGGTCGTCGAGGCCGGGGGCGACGGTGCGCGCCATCATGCCGAGGAGGGCCGGGGCCGCCGCGAACACGAGCAGGGCGGCGGCGTTCAGGCCCACCCCCACGCGCACCGCGCGGTCGTCGCGGGCCGCGTAGACCCGCTGCAGGATGCCCGGCGAGACGATGAACGACGGGCCGATCATGAAGAGCAGGAACCAGCCCGAGCCGCCGCCCCGCCACGGGTTCCAGTAGCCGTCGATGCCGCGGGTCTCGGCGAGCACGTGCGACAGCCCGCCCACCGAGGCCAGGACGAGGGGGCTGACGACGAGGAAGCCGGCCAGCAGCACCGCGAGCTGCACGGCGTTGACCCGGACCGAGGTCAACAGCCCCCCGGCCGTGAAGTAGACGGTCACCGCGGCCCCCCCGACCAGCGAGCCGACCCACGGATCGAGCCCGCTCACCGCGTGGAGCACCCCCCCCATGGCGATGATCTGCCCCGCGAGGATGGCGAGGGTGGCCACCCACAGGAGGGCCGCGATGAGGGCGCGGACCTCGCGCCCGTAGCGGTGCTCGAGGAAATCGCCGACGGTGTGCAGGTCGTGGGCCTCGGCGAGGCGGCGCAGCCGGGGGCCGACCCAGAACGCCAGGACGAGCGAGCCGATGCCCGCCGACCCCACCCACCACCACGCGCTGAGGCCGTCGCGGTAGCCGAGGGCGGCCGCCCCCATCGTCGAGCCGGCCCCGATGTTGGCCGCGAGCAGGGTGGCGAAGAGCAGCCCGGGTCCGAGGCGGCGGCCCGCGACGAAGAAGTCGCCCGGCCCCGCGACCCGCCGGCCGTGCCACAGCCCCACCGCCATCAGCAGTCCGGCGTAGGCGAGGATGACGGCGAGGTGGAGGTTCACGGGTCACGGCCGGGGCGCGAGGTCCCGCGCGGCGGGGTAGCCGGGGATGCCGTCGGCCGCCCGCACCGCCCGCACGACGGCCTCGGCCATCGCCTCGGCCGCGAGGGCGCCGACGGTCCCGACGCCGACCGGCTCGTCGTGACGTCCCGTCGCCAAGGCGAAGATGGCGTCCCCGTCGCTGGGGGTGTGCGCGGGGACGACGGCCCGGGCGAGGCCGTCGTGGGCCATGCGGGCCACCGCCGTCGCCTCCGCCTGGGTCAGCGCGGCGTTGGTGGCGACGATGCCGAGGGTGGTGTTCTCGCGGGGCCTTCCGCCGCGGCCCGTTCCCGCCCGCAGCAGGGTGCGGGCGTCGGCGAGGCCCTCGCCGTCGGGGGTGCGCACCCCCGCGACCACTTGGCCCGTCGCGGGGTCGATGACGTCGCCGACGGCGTTGACCGCGGCCAGCGCCGCCACTACGAGCCCGCCGGGCACGGCGATCGCGGCCGATCCGACGCCGCCCTTCATCGCCCGCCCCGCGCCGCCGAGCTTGCCGACGGTCGCGCCGGCCCCCGCGCCCACGTTGCCCTCGGCGACCGGGCCGGCATCGGCGGCCTCGGCGGCGCGGTAGCCGCAGTCGGCCGTTGGCCGGACCGCGGGGTCGCCGACGCCGAGGTCGAAGAGGATCGCCGCCGGCACGATCGGCACCTTCGCGACGCGGGTGTCGTAGCCGATGCCCCGCTCCGCCAGGTACCGGACCACGCCGCCGGCCGCGTCCAGCCCGAAGGCGCTGCCGCCGGCGAGGACGACCGCGTGCACCTGCTGAACGGTCTTGGCGGGGTCGAGCAGGTCGGTCTCGCGGGTTCCGGGCGCGCCGCCCCGCACGTCGACGCCCGCGACCGCCCCCGCCCTGGCGATCACGACGGTGCAGCCGGTGGGACGCGCGGCGAGGGTGTGGTGCCCGACCTCGACGCCGGCGACCGCCGTCAGCCCCCGGTGAGGCTGGGCGGCCGGCGCGGGCGGGGCCAGGAGCCCGCCCGCGAGGCAGGAGACGGCGGCGACATGGCGGCGGCCCATCGGTGGGGTCGGTTCCCTTCGTCGAGGTGCCCGGATGATGGCCTGGAATCGCCGCCCCGCGGCGCCGCCGCCCACCCGGGCAACTGCCGCGCCGCCTCCTACTCGCCGTCGTCGGTCTCGATGCGCTGCAGCGTCTCGCCGGCGAGGTACCGCTCGTACTGCTCGTCGGTCATGAACGCGACGTCCGTCCAGCCGTGGCCCATCTCGTCCATGGTCCGCGACCCCCAGCCAATCCACGCCGAGGGGTCGGGGTTGTGCCGGTTGTTGGCGGTGTTGTCGTGCCACGACACCGTGTGCAGGATCGTGCCCTTCGGGAACACGTGCGGCGTCTCGTAGGCGTAGACGATCTGCCACGTCTGCTCGTAGTTGACGACGTCGGTCAGCACCTCGCGGCGGCCGTCGAGGTGGATCGCCTCGAGCAGCATCCGGCTGCCCCGGAAGTGCATGTGGGGCTGGAAGCTCAGGATCAGCGCCGCCTGGGGCAGCGGCCAGAACCGCTCGTGGCGCGCCACCGTGTTGGGCGGGATGCTCAGCAGCGCGACGCCGTTCAGGGTGTTGTCGTCGATGAGGAGCCCCGTCGGCATCCGGTCCGCGTGCAGGGGGAGGTCGTAGCCGGCCGCGAGCAGCCGGTCCTCGACCGCCTCGCGGTTCAGCCGCCAGTCGTGGCCGATGCCGGTGCGGATGCGGTGGGCGGTGACGATCAGCTCGGGCACCTGCCCCTTGGGGTAGAACTTCACGCCGACCTTCTGCCGGTCGATGGTCTCCTCGCCCCACGGGTGGTAGTGCGGGGCGAACCGGAACAGGCCCCCCGCCGGCAGCTTCCGCCCGGTGCCGTCGGGATAGTACTGGCCGGTGCTGCCCATGGCGTACTCGATGAGGTCGATCTCGCGGGTGTTCGACCCCATGCCGAGCCGGAATTCCTCGCGGTTCTCCACCGTCTCGGGCACGCTGACGTAGACGTGCGAGTGGTGGACGCAGCAGTACGCCTCGGGGATGATCTGCACCCACTTCACGTAGCGGTCCTCGGTCAGCCCCGGGTCGACGATCTCGGACGGGTAGAAGTCGGGGCCCTCGGCGGGAATCTCGAAGCCCTTCTCCATCTGGACGATGAGGTCGGGCTCGCCGTAGGTCCACTCGTCGAGCGCCGCGAACTCGAGGGGCGGGGGCGCGTCGGCGGGGTTGCCCCGCGGGGCGCCGGCCGCGACCCACTCGACGATGGTGGCGATCTCGGCGTCGCTCAGCGACGGGTCGGCGACGTACCGGCCGATGCCGCGGTCGATGTGCCACGGCGGCATCTGCCGGGCGGCGACGCGGTCGCGGATCGCCCGCGCCCAGGGGCGGGTCTCCTCGTAGGTCAGCAGCGACATCGGCGCGCCGGTGCCCGGCCGGTGACACTTCTGGCACGAGCGCTGCAGCAGGGGCAGCACGTCGCGGGTGAACGTGGTGCCGTCCCCGGCCTGGCCCGCGGCGGCGGCGATCGGCGCGAAGAGACCGGCCGCGAGGGCGATGGCGACGGCGGCGGCGACGCGTGTCGGGACGACGCGCATGGCGATGACCTCCAGCGGGATGCAACGGAGCCGGTGTGCGTCCAGTCTAGTGGACTGCGCCCGCGAAATCCACACGCGCGGCTGGTGGGCGGCCGCGATGACCTGCTCCTGCGGGGCGGGCGGGCACCGTTCCGCGGGGCGGGCGGTGGTGCCTGCGGCCCGCGCCGGGTGCCCGCGCGAGGCCGACGTCGACGGGGTCGGTCCCCAGGTCGGCGACGCCCGCGCCGGGCGCGCGCGAGAGGTCCCGAGAGGCCCGAGAGGCGATTCGGGACGACGGGCGTGGTAGAGTTCCGTGCTGTCGTCCTTGCCGCCGTGTCCTGGAGAAGTGGGAGGTTACGACCTGCAGGACCGCGTCCCGGATGCGCGTGAGGAAGAGGATCAGGGAGTCGGAAGATGACCGTTCGCGCCGCGTTGCTCGCGTTGGCCGCGTCCGTGCCGCTCGCCGGAACGCCGGCACCAGTGCTCGCCCAGAACGAGCCGGTGTACCCCGTGTACGACGGGTTCACCGTCACCGGGGACGGCCTCTACGTGGTGGCGTTCGCCTACTTCAGCCACAACTTCGAGCCCGTCACCGTGCCCCCCGGCCCGCGGAACCGGTTCGAGCCGGACGCGGCCGACCGCGGGCAGCCGACGACGTTCCTGCCCGGGCACCACCGGTTCCAGTGCGTGATGGTGTTCGGCCCCGACTTCGCGGCCGACCTGCGGTGGACGCTCGACCACGCCGGCGTCGCCAGCGCCACCAGCGACGACATGCTGCAGTACAACTGGGAACTCGAAGAGCGCTCGATGGGCCGCCTGATGCGCGACGTGGAGCCGGCCGAGGCGCCCCGCGGGGTCTGCCTCAATCGGTCGCCGATGGTGCGGTTCCTCGGGCTGCGGAACGGTCCCGGCGGTGCCCCGCCCGAGGTGACGGCCGCCGTCGGCGAGCCGCTGAAGCTCTTCGGCAGCGTCCGCGACGAGGGGTTGCCCCGCGACGGCGCGCTGGCCGCCCGCTGGCGGATGCTGAGCGGCCCCGGCACCGTTACCTTCAGCGCGCCGGACGAGCCGCGCACGTTGGCCTCGTTCGACGTCCCGGGGCGTTACGAGCTCGAGCTGTGGGCCGGCGACGGTGAGCTCGCGGCGTCGAACCGGGTCGCGGTCACCGTCGCGCCCGCGTCGTGAGGGCTCAGGCCGGCTCGACTTCGAACGACGCGATGTCGCGCTGCTCGGCGTTGATCTCCACGCCGATCAGGTGGACCCGGCGGTCCGGCGCGCGGAACTTGTCCGCGTAGCGGCGGGCCTTCAGTTGCGCCAGGGCCGCGGTCTCCGCCGACGGGTCCCGCCGGAGTCCCGGGAGCGCCGCCACGGGGTCCCCGCCCGCGTCGGCGTCCGCCCGCGGTGGTGCGCCCGGATCGGGGTTGGGGCGTCCGCCCGCTTCGAGGTCCGCATCCATCCGCGGAGGGGTGTCCCCGGCGTCCGCGGGCCGAGACCGGCGGCGACTGCCCGAGCGCTCCGCCACCTTGAACTCGAACAGGTACGCGTTCCCGTCCAGCTTCACCGCGAGGTCCAGACGCCCGCGGCTGGTGGCGTCCTCCACCGCCACGCCGTCCACCGACGCCTGGAAGAAGGCGTAGAACACGCTCGACCAGTACCCCTCGTAGCGGGCGATCTCGTTCCGGCGGTGCCAGTCGTGGGGGATGCCCGCCAGCAGCCTCCGCAAGAGCGCCTCCAGTCCCGCCCAGTCCTCCGCCGCCAGCACGCGGCGCAGCGCCGCCCCGTTGCCCGCCGCCCGCCAACGCGGCGCCAGCGTGTTGAGCAGGCTGCTGTTCAGGCTCCGCCGCACCTCCCGGTTCGGGTAGCCCAGCCGGTACGACGGAAGACCGTCCGCATCTTCCTCCTCGTCGACGATCGTCAGGTAGCCGGTCTGGAACAGGAGGGCCTCGGGGGCGATGGCGTCGATGTCGAAGGCCGACAGCAGCTCGTCGTCGGCGTGGATGCCCTCGAGGTTCGGGGCCGGGAAGTTCCGCCGCAGCAGGGTGTCGATGAGGAACCGCGGGGTGCCGGTCTCGAACCAGTGGGCCTTGAAGCGGCGGCTGTCGAACAGTTTGAGCAGGGCGAACGGGTTGTAGACCCTGTCGCCGCCGAGCCAGTCGTAGCCGTTGTACCACGCGCGGATGCGGTCGCGGTCGAGGCCGGGGAGTTCGGGCGCGAAGACGGTGTCGAGGTCCGCGTCGGTGTAGCCGCAGACGGCGGCGTAGCGCGGGTCGAGGGTGAGGTCGACGAGCTGATTGAGGCCCGAGAAGAGGCTCGTCTTCGAGAACTTGCTGACCCCGGTGATCAGCGTCAACTCGATGTGCGCGTCGCACGTCTTGAGCGCGCCGTACAGCCCGCGCAGGTCGTCCCGGTTGGCCCTCGCCTGCGCCGGCTCGTCGAGGGCGTCGAGGATCGGCTTGTCGTACTCGTCGACCAGCACGACCACGCGCCGGCCCTCGCGGCGGTGCAGCGCCGCCAGCAGCCGGGCGAAGCGCCCCGGCGCGGTGGCGCTCTCCGAGACGGGCGCCCCCGTCTCGCGCTCGATGTCCTCCAGTTGCTCGGCCGCGCGCGCCAGCAGCTCGCCCGGCCGCTTGTAGTTGCCGTCGGCGAAGTCCAGCCGCACCACCGGGTGGCGCTTCGACCAGTCCCACCCGTCGTGGACGGCGAGGTCCCGGAAGAGCTCCTCGGCGCCCTCGTACAGCTCCTTGAGCGTGTCCAAAAACAGGCTCTTACCGAAGCGCCGCGGGCGCGACAGGAAGTAGTGCTGTGCGTCGCCGTCCGCGAGCCGTCGGGCGTAGGCGGTCTTGTCGACGTAGTAGTAGCCCTCTTCCCGGATGCGGCGGAAGGTCTGGATGCCCACGGGGAGCCTGCGCCTCTCCATGGCGGCATCATAACGCCCGGCGCGCGTACCCCCCGCGGTTCAGCGAGCTGTCCGGCGCGGCGCTGTCCGGCTCCGGCGACTTCGGCGTGGTGCCGGTTTCCAGGCGCCGGGAACCCGCGCGGGATGGAGCGCTCGGGGCGCGTCTCACTGCCTGTCGTGCGCCCGAGCACGACCCGACGGTTGCCGCGGGCCGGATCGGCAGTCTACAATTCCAGGGGTTCGGTGCGTGTCGGACCCGCCCGCCCGGACGCCGGGCCGTTCGGGGTGGCGGGATGTCCGGCCGCCGCGGCCGGCGGGGTGCCTGCCGGCTCAGACCGCCGCGGGAGCGGTGCGGCGGCAGGCCGCCTCGATCGGTGCCGGGGCGTCGAGGACGGGCAGGACCCAGGAAGGGACCCGTGCGCGTATTCATCGTCAACCCCAGTCATTTCTCGTTCGGCGTATCCGTCATCACCCCCCGCTGGCTGTACGTGCTCGCGGCGGCGACCCCCCGCAAGTGGGGCGATCCGATCCTCGTCGACGAGAGCCTCGAGCCCTTCGACGACAGCCGTATCGAGCCCGGCGACGTCGTGGGCATCGGCATCCACACCGGCAACGCCCTCGTCGGGTACGCCCTCGGCAAGCGGGCGCGCGAGCGCGGGGCGTGGGTCGTGTACGGCGGCATCCACGCGACCCTGTACCCGGACGAGGCGCACGAGCGCGGCGGCGCCCACGCCGTGGTCAAGGGCGACGGCGACCTCGCCTGGGGCACGGTCATCGAAGACTGCGCCGGGGGCGCGCCGCAGCGCATCTACGACGCCGGTCAGGTCGACGCGAGCCGGTTCAAGCCCGCGCGGTGGGACCTGCTGAAGCGCGAGAACTACATGTGGGCGTCGGTGCAGACGGTGCGGGGCTGCCCCAAGCACTGCTCGTTCTGCTCGGTGTGGCGCACCGACGGGCAGAAGCCGCGGCAGCGGCCGGTCAACCCCGTCGTCGAGGAGGTCGTCGAGCTGCGGCGCATGGGCTTCCGGTTCATCGCCCTCGCCGACGACAACTTCTACCCCGTCACCCTCGAAGACCTGCGGATGGCCGACCGGCGCGAGGACAAGACCCGCTACAACCAGCTCAAGGCCCTGCGCGACGAGCGCTTCGACCTGATGGCCCAGCTCGAGAAGCTGCCGAAGGACCTCGTGTTCTACACCCAGATCACGATGGAGGCGGCCGAGGACACCGAGTTCCTCGACGCGATGCGCCGGGCCCGCATCCTCGGCGCCCTCGTCGGGGTCGAGGCGGTGACCCCCGACGGCCTCAAGGACGTCTACAAGGACTTCAACCTCGCGGGCGAGGAGCTCGTCGAGCGGCTGAAGCTGTTCAAGAAGCACGGCGTGCACATCCTCGGCTCGTTCATCTTCGGGCTGCCGAGCGACCGCCCGGGCACGTTCCAGGCGACCCTGGATCTGGCGCGCCGCGCCGACATCACCTTCGCGCAGTTCGTGACCCTGACGCCGTTCCCGGGCACCCTCGACTTCGACAAGTGGGAGCGCGACAACGCCGAGAACATGCCGCACGTCGACGGCATCCCCATCTCGCGCCACTGGCTCATCCCCCAGTCGAAGCGGCCCAAGCTGATGACGCCCCACCCGGTGATGTCGGGCGAGGAGATCCGGGTGCACACCCAGGAGGTCTGGGACCACTTCTACAGTGTCAGGGAGGCCTGGCGCCGCTCGTCGGTGGTCAAGTCGCTGAAGGCCCGCCTCGCCTTCATCCTCGTCTCGAAGCTCTACCGCCAGATGTTCGCCAACACCGGCCTCTCCACCGACAGCGCCCGCGTCTCGCGCTCGACCCGCTGGGCCCGCCTGATGGCCAAGCCGGCCCACCGGCTCTTCGCCGCCGAGCCCATGCCCGACCTGCAGGTGCCGGCGCCGTAGCCGGCGACCGAGCTTCGGCGCTACGACCGTAACGGGTCGAGACCCTCACAGCCGTCTCGACAGACTCACCGGTCGCGTTGCCGCCGTCGAGTCGACTCTGCAGATCCTCATGGTCGGCCTGATCGGCCGTTCCGACACCCAGTAAACGGCTGGGCGCAGGCACTGGGCCACGCCCGCCCGCGAAGTGGCGGCACCGTGGCGCGAGGAGCGGCCAAATGCTGGGCCGTGCAAGGCAGCTTCGCTCGTGAGGCCGGTTGTGTGGCGCGATTGCCATGTCGCTGTCTGTAAACGATCCGATGTCGTTCTGTCGACGTTGACTACAGCGCGGCGCGCGGAATCTCAGAGGAAGTGGAGGGTGACTGATGGACGCACGGGTGGATTTGCAGAGCTACGCTGGTTTGGTCGGACAAGTAGCGCGAACCCACCCGGCCAGCATCTGCCACTCCGGGTCGTCACGACTCTGCCAGCGTCGCGGACCGTTGTGCGTGTAAGCGCCGCCGCCGTCGGGATGAAGGGGCTTCAGCAGAAACCGACTCTGCTCAGGGTTGCCCGGCGTGATCACGCGGGTGATCAGCCGATAGGCTCGCTGGGCCTCTTCGTCGCTCCACTCGTCGCCACGTCCGGGAGCCGGCGCGAAGCCGATGAGACCCCCGGAATGGCAGTTGCTGCAGCGGATCTGCCCTTCGCGCGGATTCGCGAAGACGGGCTGAACGCACGCGCGGAAGAACTCGAAGTCGATCTCGGGCTCCGGCGGAGGGACGAAGGCGTCATCCGGCATGCTTCGAATCCAATCGAGCAGCGCAACGTACTCCGGGTCGTCAGCGGAGGTCCAGTAGGTCCCCCCAGTGTGAGTCAGTCCGCCCGCATCGGGTGACAGGGGCTTCAAGAGCAGCCGGCTGCTCTCGGGGTCGGCCGTGTTGATGAGCTGGCTCACCACCTCGAAGTTGCGCATCGACTGCTCGCTGCTCCAGCCGGCATTGGAGTTCGGGGTCTCCAGACTGAAGCGCACGCTCGTCTGCCACGTGTGACACATCACGCACGACGCATAGCCTTGAGTCGTGCCCCCGCGGTCTTCCATGAAGACGCTCTCGACGGTGCCGCGATACGTCTCCAACTCGCCGGTGCTCAGGGTCTGGGCGGCGACCGGCGCGACAATGCCCGGCGGTAGCGCCACGGCCGCCACCGCAGCCAGACAGCAGATCAGCCCCAGGTCGACTCTCGTCATCATGACGCCTACTCCTCCTCCGACCGCATGTTGGTGCCCTTGGGACTCACGCGGTCGGGAGGCAGGATGACGGTGCTGATGCGGGCCGGCCGCGAGCCGGTCGTGATGCTGGCGACCACCTCGAGCTTCTCCAGATCGACCGCCAGCGTCTGGTCGGTCCCGGACACCGCGACATACATGTATTTGCTGTCGGGTGTCGACGTCATCCAGTTGGCACTCGGGCCCACCTTGACGCCGCCGATGTACTCGAGGTCGGGCAGACTCCAGCCGTAGATGCGGCTGTCGAGCCGGCTCGAGGCCCACACGGCGGAACGATCCGGCAGCACCTCGAGACCGTGCATATCACCGGTCTGTATCCCGTCGGCGTTCTTTTCCCACAAGGGCAGCTCGGGCGGCCACAGCATGTCGACGACCTCACGGCTCTCCCAGTCGACGACCCACACGGCGTTGATCCCGGTCGCCTGCGCGAAGATCCGTTTGGTCGACCCGTCATCGTTCGCCTCGAAGGCCATCGGTCGCACCGTGTGGTGCGTCCGGCCGTATTGCTCGTATCCACTCAGCCCGAGCGACCAGGCCACCGTGTCGGTCTCGGGGTCAATCACCTGGATCGTCGGATCATCCGGCCCGGCCCGGCCGCTGAGACCGAGCACGACCCACCGTTCGTCAGGGGTCACGAAGACGTTGTGCACCGGATAGTGCACCTCGATGCTCTTGACGGTCTCGTGCGTGTCGATGTCGATGACATCGACGAGCGCCGGCGCCGCCCGGTTCGGATCGACCTCGACCCCGGGGCCGACTGGATTCGTCGACCGCTGCCTGATCCCCGCATAGATCTTCCGGTGCTTCTTGTTGACCGCGACCTTGTTCGGTCGCTGCGACAGCTTGATCTGCTCGACCAGCTCGAGCGTCTTCGTGTCGAACACGTCGACCGTATGGTCCTGCTCGTTCGCGCAGTAGTAGTAGAGCGCGTCGGGATGCATCGTCAGGTTGTGCGGATTCGGACAACCTCTGATCAGCCCTACGACCTCGTTCAGCTCGGGGTCGATGACGTGCTGGATGGTGCCCGCGTTGTTGCTCTGCAGGATCCGCACGACCACCCCGTCGTAGGAATCGAGCTGGGGCACCGCCTGTGCCGCCGCGGACGAGGCGAGAAGCAGACTGGCGACGACGACCCAGAGTGCGCGGCCGAAGAGTGAACCTGTCATCTGAACCTCCGTGTCATGGCCCATGGCGCACCGGACTGCTGCGCCGCACGACCGACCTGGTCCTGTCCGGACAGCCTAATGATAGCGGAGACGGACATCCGGCGCCTTGCCCGCGCTCATGGCAAGCGGGCTTCCGTTGGGTGTCAAGGAAGCGCGAAGACGGATAGTTTATTCCGGACCGTTCCCATCCGGTCTGAAAATACCCCATTTTTATCAGCGTGTTTTGGAAACAACGGTCCAAGGCGTGGCAAGGCAGTTCAGCCGAATCCCATACATAATGTGGTAACCTGGTGGTAAGTCGATTCCGCAGGGAACGCGATGACGAGGTTGACGGCTCGACAGGTTCAGACGCTGCGCAAGCCGGGCAGGTACTCCGACGGGCACGGGCTGCATCTGTTCGTGCAGCGTAGCGGTACGCGCTCCTGGTTGCAACGGCTCACCGTGCCGGGTCGGGGCAGAGTCGACCGCGGGCTCGGCTCGGTAGACGTCGTCAGTCTGGCGCAGGCTCGCGCCTGGGCGCTCGACAACAAGCTTGCGGTCAAGCGGGGCGAAGACCCGTTCGCGGGGCCGCAGCGCTCGACGGTGCCGACGCTGCGGAAGGTCGCCGGCAAGGTCGCCGACTCGAACCGGGCGCGGCTGTCGCCGGGCGAACGCAAGGCGCGGGCGGCGACGCTGGAGCGGTACGCGGCGGAGCTGCTCGACCTGCCGGTCGACCGGGTCGGCAAGCCGGAAGTGCTGCGGGCCCTCGAACGGGTGTGGATGTCGCAGCCGGGCACCGGCCGGAAGCTGCGGACGGCGCTCGGCGCCCTCTTCCGGCATGCGCGCGCGGCGGGGCTGATCGAGGTCGACCCGGTCGCGGCGGTGGCCGGCGCGCTCGTTCCCCAGCCGGCCGTACGCCAGCACATGCGCAGCGTGCCGTACGCAGACGCGCCGGCGGCGATGCAGCGGATCGACACGTGCCGCGCGACGCTGTCGGCGAAGGCCTGCCTGCGGTTCCAGATCCTGACGGCGGCGCGCCCGTCCGAAGCCGGCTTGCGAGGTGGGGAGAGATTGCCGAGGACGCGCGCGAGTGGCGTATCCCGGCTTGCCGGATGAAGCGGAACCGCGAGCATGTGGTACCGCTGGTCCCTGCGGCCGTGGCGTTGCTCGACTCGGTGCGGTCGCTGCGCCGGCGCGACGGCGACGAACCGAAGAACCGAAGAACCCGCCTGGTCATCCCGTACCTCTTTCCAGATGGCCCCGGCCAGATCCGGCGGCCGGGTGAAGCATGCAAGACGGCGGTCACCCGAGGCCGCGCTCCACCGCCCTGCTTCCGGTTGGAAAGCTCTGAACTGGAAGGGAGGAACTCGTCCCGGGGCGCGATAGCTCCGAGGAATGCCGGCCGCGTCTCTGCGACGGCGGGAGACGGCGGCGGGCGAGCGCCCGAGGCTGCAGGACGCAGTTCGCCATCGACGTGCGGCTGCCGCCGCCGGCGACGTGCCCGGACTGCGGGGGCGACGTGCTCGCCCGCGCGGACAACGAGGGTCCGACGACGCCGGGGCCGCTCGCCGTTCAACCGGCAACGGGTCTGGAGAGCACTGCCTGGCAAGAGCCCGCCGCGCCTCCCCGAGTCGGCGCGGATACGGACCACGGAGGAGCAGGCGGGCGGCACGACAATGAGGCAGGCAGAAGGGTAGCGGCATAGCGGAACGGGGCGGGCGGGCACGGCGGCGCCCTGCTGTGCACCGTTTCTCCACGCCTGGCCGCTCACGCGCTGCTGTTCAACGCCGACCGCGGCAGGCCGCCGCCAGACGGCACGCCACGGGGCCGACGCCCCGCTCCAATCCGGCCCGGTCGGGCCATTCTCCCTTTCCCGGAGGAAACCCCATGCCCCTGATCGAGTTGCTCCGCCCGCAACAGCGGGACTGGCTGCGCAAGCTCCGCAAGCGGCTCGCCAACCGCGAGCTGATGCGCCGCGTTCGCGCTGACCTCAACCGCAGGCTCCTGTGCCCCTGGGGTCGACCTGCCCATCGAGGCCGGCACCTGCGGGAGACTCATCGCGCCCGAGAGCAGCCGCTGCCACAACCGGCGGATGTGGCTCCTGAAGTACGGCTTCAACAACGCCGAGGTCGCCATCACGGCGCTGCTCGAGACCGTCGCGCTCGAAGACGACGCACCCGCCGCGGCCAACGCGCCCGCCGACACGCACAACCCCGTCCCGCTGCTCGACGACCTGTCCGCTCTCGGCGATCCCTGCCTGCGCTGGTAGCGGCCGCAGGCGCGTCCTCCGCTACTCGAGCGGCGCATCCGGGTCCGGCGCCGGCCGAATCTTGTCGCCGCCGAAGACGCGCTCCAGCGCTTCAGTGACCAGGTCGTCCAGAGCGTCCGGGTCCACACCCTCAAGCTGACCCTGGAGCTCGATCAGCGTCCGCAACTCGTCGTATCCGGCGCCGGGCCGCAGTCGACGGACCGACGACACGTACTCCTCCAGCCGGGCGACGGCCGTCTCCTCGTCGAGCTCCGCGCCATCGTCCGCCGGCGCAAGACCCGATGACGCTCGGCCCGAACGCCGCCGGCCCGACAGCGCGCGCCGCTCCTCCTCGGCAGCCAACTCGGCGAGCCGAAGCTTCTGAAGCTTCGCCAGTGCCTTGCGCGCCTCCGAAAGACCCTCGCCCACAGCCAGCCGCAGCACCTCCGAACGCGACGACCCGTACCGCGCAGCCAGCGCAGCGCACGTGCGAACCGTCGCCCGGGGAAAGAAACACGAAGACCTTCTGCATGTCCATCAGCCCTGCCTCCGGAGCGCGAAACCAACCCGACGACAACAGGCATCGAGCACAACGCCCGCACGGCGAACGACACGCATTCGTTCCCAGGTGAACGTCGTGGCGACGCTGGGCCACTCGCGGCGGTGCTATGTGGCGGCGTTCCGGCACGAGCGGCAGTCGTCGTGGTTCCGCGGCTTCGAGGGCGCGTTCCACCACTTCGGCGGCGTGACCCGGGAGGTGCTGATCGACAACCCGCGGCCGCTGGTGGTCATCCACGACGCGGAGACGCGCGAGGTCGAGTTCAACCACCGGTTCCTGGCGTTCGCGTCCTACTGGGGGTTCCGGCCGCGGGCCTGTGCGCCGTATCGAGCTCGGACGAAGGGGAAGGACGAGCGCGGCGTCGGCTACGTCAAGGGGAACGCCATCGCCGGCCATCGCTTCGAGAGTTGGGCGGAGATGGAGGCGCATCTCGGGTGGTGGCAACGGGAGATTGCCGACCGCCGGCGCCACGGCACCACCGGCGAGGTCCCTCTCGAGCGCTTCGCCCGGGAAGCGAAGAGTCTGCGCTCCTGTGCGGGCCGGCCGCCGTTCGGCCAGTTGCGGGACCTGACTCGGACGGTCCATAGCGACTGCGCGGTGGTGGTCGACACCAACGCCTACTCGGTGCCGTGGCGGCTGATCGGCGAGCGGGTGCGGGTGGTGGTCAGCGGCGGCCGGGTACGCGTTCACCACGGCCCGCGGGTTGTTGCCGAGCACGTCGAGCACCCGGGGCGCCACGCCCGGGTCACCGACCGCGCCCACCTGGTTGGCGTCGCCGGCGGCCCGCGCCCGGCCGAGACCGAAGCGGTCCGCCCGAAGCCGGAGTTGCTGCGTCCGCTCGACGAGTACGCGGCCGTGGCCGGGGGGAGCTTCTGATGGCCGTGGACCATGAGACGCTTCTCGGCTGGCTGACGCGGCTGCGGCCGACCGCGATCCGCGACCAGCTCGACAACCTGCTCGACGAGGCGGCAGAGAATGAAGCTGACGTTGCGCGAGGCGCTGGCGATGTTCGTCGAGCGGGAGGTTTCCCGCAAGGACGAGCGCCGCATCGAGATGGCGTTGAAGATTGCGCGCTTCCCGATGGTGCGTGAGCTCGCCGACTTCGACTTCAAGGCGCAGCCGAGCGTCGACCGGCGCCAGGTGCGGGAGCTGGCGACGTCGCGGTGGGTGGCGCATGGCGATGCGCTCTTGGTGCTCGGTCCTCCGGGGGTCGGAAAGGCGCATCTGGCGGTCGCGCTCGGTCGCGAGGCGATCCGGCAGAACTACTCGACCCTGTTCACGACGGCGCAGGCGCTGATGGCGGCGTTGGTCAAGGCGCACAGCGCGGGGCGGCTGGAGGACCGCCTGGCCTTCTACGCCAAGCCGAAGCTATTGGTCTGCGACTAATGTTGAGCGATCGGTAATGTGAAGTCGTCGCGGCCACGTCGTGCACGCCCGGACGATTCGGTCGCCGCACTCCACATTACCGACCGCCTGCTCAGAGTGCTTCAAGCCATTCGAGCACGGACGCGTCTGTGCGCCACGGGGTTGGTCCCGCGGTGTCGAGGGCGGTGGGCTTCGCCTTGGCGAGGGCCATTCGCTTCATGTCGAGGTCGACGGTCGCGTAGCGGTGCGTGGTAGTGACGCTGGCGTGGCCGAGCCACTGGCTGATGGTGACGATGTCGACCCCGGCGCGGAGCAGGTGGACAGCCGTGCTGTGGCGCATGCTGTGGGGATGCAGACGCTTGCCGCGCAGGGCCGGCACGATGGCCTGCGCGCGGGTGCAGTACTTCTGCAGCAGGTAGCGGACGCCGAATCGTGTCAGCCGTGCCCCGCGGTGATTGCGGAAGACCGGCTCGTCGGATCGGGGCTCGCGGTCGCGTTCGGTCAGCAGGGCACGCAACAGGTCGGCGGTCTGGGGCCACAACGGGCAGACCCGTTCTTTCCGTCCCTTCCCAAGCAGGTGGACTTGGGCGGGTGTGTCCAGCCGCAGGTCGGCGATGCGCAGGGCGACGATTTCCCCGACCCGCGCGCCGGTGTTGAACATGGTGGCGAGCAGCGCATAGTCGCGGCGGCCGTCGACGGTGCCGCGATCGACGACGCCCAGGATGGCTTCGATCTCGTCGTGCTCGAGATACTCCACCGGGCGGCTGGCGGTCCGCTTGAACGGGACGGCGAGGACGCGTTGACAGTGTGCGAGTCGTCGTGCAGGGTACTCCATGGCGCAGTACCGGAAGAACGCGTGAATGGCGGCGAGACGCACATTGCGCGTGGCGACGCTATTGTGCCGGTCGAGCTCGAGGTGCTGAAGGAACGCGAGAACCGCTTGGGGGCCGAGGTCATCCAGGTCCAGTTCGATGACGGACCGCTGCGTCCCGGTTGCGATGAAGCGTAGCAACAGCACCAGGCTGTCCCGATAGTTCCGGACGGTGTGGGGACTGGTCCCCCGCACCCGGGGCAGATGATCTGCGAAGAACGCCCGGAGGGCTCGCGCCAGGTCGTTCGGGCCGCCGGCGGTCATCGCGCACCTCCCGCGCCGGTGGGTCCGGTGATCAGGGCGCCGCAGTGGTCGGCGAATCGCGCGCTGGCTGCGCTCGCGAGGGGCTCGACGAACTGGAGGTAGTACGCGGTCGAGAAGATCGAGACGTGCCCCATGTAGGCGGCCAGCAACGGTAGCTTCGCCTGCACGTCCACTCCGGCGCGGTACCACCGGAGGAGCGCGTTGACGGCGAATCCGTGGCGGAAATCGTGCGTGCGTGGGAGTCGACCGGTCGCGGTCCGAACGCCGGCCCGCCGGAACAGTGCTCGCATGGCGCCGCCGAGGCCGCCACCGCTGTAGCCGCCGTCGGTGCGGGCTGCGATGCCAGAGCAGCGGGCTGTCCGCCCCGGTGGGCAGCCGCCGCCGGCCACGAATCCCGATCAGGTACTCGACCTCGCCGGCGGTATCGGCAGATACCGGCACGAGGCGCGACTTGTGGAACTTGGATTCGCGGATCGCCAGCGTGCGCTGCGGCGGGTCATAGTCTCCCACGGTCAGCCGCGTCAGCTCTCCGCGTCGCAGCCCCGTGGTGGATAACAGCACGACCGCGAGGCGCACGTTGTCGGGACAGAGTGGCGAATAAGAGGTGCGGGCCAGCGTGCACGCGGCGGCCAGCAACCGGACGATCTCGTTGTCAGTGAAGATATGCGGCCGGATGGCCTGGTGGACCGACGGGAACAGCCGCTCGTCGGGAACGAAGCAGCCGCACTCGTTGCGTCGTCGATACAAGCACAGGTTTCGCACGACCCGCATGCGGGCCCGCCGCGTGCCGGAGGCCAAGTGCTGCAGGGTGAGACACCACGCGGCGAAACGTCACGGCGACGAGATCGACGCGCCGGGCTGCCAGGAACCGATCCAGGTGCGCCAGCACCCGTTCCTCCGTGGCGTACTGCCGTCCCAGTGCTCGCTTCAGCGTCAGGTAGCTCCTGATGGTGGCCGACAAGACGGAGCTGAACGACGTCATGACGCCCCCTTCGGGGCACTGCGGTCGACCGTGGCCGGCAGAGGCAACGCGACGTCGCGGAGGTCATCAACCGCCAGGCGGATATACACGCACGTGCTTTCCAGGGTGCGATGCCCGAGCAGGTCCCCGATCGTCTTGAGCGACAGGCCGGAGCGCAACAGGTGCACCGCGTACGAGTGCCGCACGCAATGGGCTCCCTGGAACGGAAGGGCGAGGTCGCTTCGCTTCGACCAGGCCTGGAAGGCCTCGGTTACCGCCGTTGGTTTGAGGACGCCCGTCGGTGTACGGCAGCGGAGGAAGAGCTCGCGATAGCTGCGCGGCGGCCCGCCTCGGAACGCAACGCGCTGGCGACGCACGTTGAGGGCGGCGCGTCCGTGGCGCAGGTAGTCGAGCAGCGCGGTCCCGACCTCGTCGGTGAGCGGCAGCCAGAGCGCGCCGCGTGTCTTGCGTTGCGGGATGCGCAGCCGCTCGGCCCGCCACTGCACGTCATCGAGCGTGAGCGTCACGACCTCGCACGCGCGCAGGCCGTAGGTGGCCATGAGGAGGAACATCGCGTGGTCGCGACGCCCCATCGGGCTCGAGCGATCAATCGACTGGAGGAGCGCCCGAACCGTTTCCCAGGGCAGCGCCCGTGGGAGCTGCTCGCCGCGATACACGCGAGGCGTGTCGATCTGCGTGTCGAGCCCGGTCGGGATCTCGCCGGCAGAGGCGAGGAACCGAAGGAAGGCCCGGAGGTGGCCCACCACATGCTGGAGGGACGCACGCGACTGGCGGGGGCCGACGGCACACAGGAAGGCGTCGAGATCGGGGCGTTCGAGCGCGGCGAGCCGGGTCGGGTGCGTCTCGTAGTCCATGTGCGCCAGAACCTCGCCAGCCGTCCGGCCGTGGTGCGTCAGGGTCGACGGGGCGAACCCACGCACCTGTTGCAGATAGGTCCTGTAGGTGGCGACACGCTGCTCGATCCGGGTCAACGCGGGCGGCGGATACAACGACAGCTCGGACTCGCAATATCGCGTCATCTGCCGCACCAGGACCGTCAATTCGGGATCCTCCTGCGAATCGGTGGGAGCACAGGCCCACAACCGAGCGCGCGTCAGGCTCGTCAGAGACTGCACGTCGTGTTGCTGTAGACCGCGGACGAGGCGCGGCGCGGCACGGAAATGCTCGCGGGCGCGATCGGTCGAGTAGCCCTGCTGCAAGAGCCACGTGCCGTATCCGTCGAGGATCGGACCGAGGATCGGCAACGACGTGTACCGCCGGTGCACCCTGGGATACAGATCGACCAGCATCGGGACCTCCAAAGGAAAGCGGTGCCGGGATTGGCACGGTCCCGAGGCTACGTAGTGCCCGGTAGAAAACCCCGCAAGTGATTGATTCTACGGGATATTTCTCGGATTTCAAGTGGCGAAGATCGTCGGGATGCCGTATTCTTGGGAGTAGTTTTCCAGGAATCGGCACCCTCGGAGGATATCTTCGCGGCATTGACACCATGAGAGAAGTTCACAGGTCGCAGCTCCAGCTCGGTGAGGTAGCCGTCGACAAGATCTGGATCAACCCGAAATCGCGGGACGATATTCCCGCGGTGTTGAAGGGGCTTCAACACATCTGGTGTGACGAGGCGTTGCGCGAGCAGTTGTATGCGCTGCTGGACGAGCATATCCTGCCGGAGGCCGACCGCACGGTCGGGCGGCCGGGAATGGACCTGTGGCAGATCCTGGTGCTGGGAGTCCTGAAGCAGGGCCTGGGCTGCGACTTCGACCGTCTGCATGAATTGACGAACCACCACGATACGATACGCGCGTTTCTGGGCCACAGCGACTTCGGTGACAAGACGCACTACGAGTACCAGACGGTGGTTGACAACGTGTCGTTGTTGACGCCCGAGTTGTTGTCGGCGGTGGGACGCCTGGTGGTGGAGAGCGGGCACAAGGTTGCTAAAAAAAAGCCTGGCGAGCCATTGCGCGGGCGGTGTGATTCGTTCGTGGTCGAAACCGACGTGCATTATCCGACGGACGTCAACCTGCTGTGGGACGCGGTGCGTTGTCTGGTGCGGGAGACGGGGCGGGCGGCTGAACAGTACGGGGTACGCGGTTGGCGTCAGTGGCGCTATCTGACTCGAGAGGTCAGGAACCTGTTCAACAAGGTGCGGTCGACGCGGCGGGCGAAGCGGCATCCGGAGCGGGTGGAGGCGTATCTGGCACGCTGCCGGGCGCTGGTAGAGCGAGCAGAGGCCACGCTCCACGCGTTGCGGGACCAGGGCGTGGGGGCATTGGGCTGTCACTCCATCACCGGCCTCGTCGCTCACGCCCGGCGGCAGATTGACCAAGTGGAGCGGCGTCTTCTGCGTGGCGAGACGATTCATCACGAGGAGAAGGTCTTTTCGATTTTCGAGGAACACACGCGGTGGATTTCGAAGGGCAAGGCGGGCACGCCGGTTGAACTCGGGGTTCCCGTCGCTCTGATCGAGGATCAGTATCAATTCATCCTTCACCACAAGATTCTGTGGGAGGGCGAGGACGTGGACGTGGCGGTGCCGATGGTGGAGCAAGCGCAGGCACTGTATCCGGAGTTGCGGGCGTGCAGTTTCGACCGGGGCTTTCACAGTCCTGACAACCGGGTGCTGCTCGATGGGCTGCTCGATGTCAACGCCTTGCCGGGCAAAGGATATCTTTCGAAGGCCAACCAGGAGCGGGAAGCGGAAGAATCGTTTGTGGCGGCGCGGCGTGCGCATCCGGCGGTCGAGTCTGCCATCAATGGATTGGAGCATCGCGGACTCGACCGTGTTCGAAGCCATGGCGCGGATGGGTTTGCGCGCACGGTTGCCTTGTCGGTGCTGGCGGCCAACCTGCATCGCATCGGGTTGCTTCTGCAGAAGCGGGAGCGCAAAAGACGACAACGCGTCGCCTGACTCAGCCGGTTCCTGCAAATACCACCGGATTGCGAGCCGTCGAAGACGGCAGGGTGTTACTGTCCTTGGAATAGGGCATCCGGGCCTATCTCCTGCTCTTCGCTGCCTGCAGCTCGCCGGACCGCCTCCCTCGCGGCCGGATTCGCCCCCGAAATCACGGCCGCGATCCATGAATTCGTCTCAGAATTCCGCTCGAAACCGGGGTTTTCTGGCTGGCACTACGTAGGTAATGTGGAGTCCTGGAGAGAAGAGCTTCCGCGCCGTCGGAGGGAAAGGCGGCTACTGCACATTACCGATCACTCAACATTAGTCGCAAAATGTTGAGCTCAACATTTTGCGACGAACTGGGATACCTCCCCTTCGAAGCACATGCCGCGCACCTGTTCTTCCAACTCGTCTCGAGGCGCTACGAGCGCGGCAGCATGCTGATCACGTCGAACCGTTCGGTCGGGGAATGGGGCGAGGTGTTCGGCGACGCGGTGATCGCGACCGCGATCCTCGACCGGCTATTGCACCACAGCCACGTGCTGGCGCGCTACCGGGAGCAGCGGCAGGCTGGCGAGTCCCGGGTCCGATACCGACGGCCGGCGGACGGACGTCGCGGCCACAGCCGTGGAACGACGCCCCCACGAGAGCAGCCCGGCGCTACGCGCCAACCGGTGTCGGTTCCGCTGCTACGACGACGAAGAGCGCGTCTACGACGACGAAGAGCGCGTCGTCTCCGCGAACCGCAGCACGCGCCGGCCGCTCCTCGAAGAGTCCCCCGGAGCCCGTGCGCAGACGCTCCTGGCGTTGCAGGAACAGTACCAGGCGTGGCTGGACGCGTTGCCGGAATCCCTCGCCGGGTCCGCGACCGGACGTTGCTCGAGCAGGTCTGCAATCTGGATCGTTGTACTCTTCGAACACGACGTCACGGCGGGCACGGGTAGAATCTCAGATGTCCATCGCGAACCGAATGGGAGGGGCCGACCGCTCAACGTCGCTGCGCTCCGACGAGCGTTCCACTTCGCCGGAATCCGTGTTCCACATCCCCGGGATGCGTGTTCCACTTCACCGAAATACGCACTTACCGTTCGACCCCGACCAACCGCGCCCTGACCGCGCTACCGGCCGGCGCAAGATCGCCGGGCGTCGCGCCGCGTGCGTCCACGGCCGCCAAGTCGGCGCCGGCGGACAGCAACGCATTCACGACGTTCATCGACGCGTCCTCCGCGGCCGACCAATGCAACGGCGTGGCGCCGTTGGCGTCGCGAGCGTTGATGTCCGCCCCGCCCTCGAGCAAGGCGCTTACGTTCTCGAACGGGGCCGGGGCCGCCGCCCGCCCGCCGCCCAGAAGTCCGGTGATAAGATCGATCGGCGCCCAGGCGAGGGCGAAACTCCCGGCGACGACGGCTGCCACGACCCCGAGAGGAGCCGCGGTATCGACCACCTCCGCCGCAAGACGCATCAATGACATGGACACCGGGGGAGAACTCGACGCTGCACGTCGCAGGGTTTCCCGACCCGCGGCCCAGTGAAGCGCGGTCGATCCGTCGTTGGCCGGTGTCCCGACGTTCGCGCCTGCCTGGATCAACGCGCGCACGATTCGATCGCTGGTGTGACGGCCGACCGCCCAATGATGCAGCGGCGTCGCGCCTCGCACGTCTCGCACATCGGCATCGGCGCCCGCCGCCAGCAACGCCGTGACGATGGCCGCACGCCCGCCGAGGGCAGCCAGATGCAGGGGGCTGTTGCCCTGCTGGTCCTGTATGCCGGGATCCGCGCCCGCCGCCAGCAATTCCGTGGCAACGGCCGTATGCCCGCCGCGGAGGGCCAGATGCAGGGGGGCGTTGCCGTCCTGGTTCTGTACGTCGGGATCGGCGCCGGCCGCCAACAACGCCGTGACTGCATGCTCGTTGCGGAAGCGCCTGCTGCCGAGGGCCAGATGCAGGGGGCTGTTGCCCTGCTGGTCCTGTATGCCGGGATCCGCGCCCGCCGCCAGCAATTCCGTGGCAACGGCCGTATGCCCGCCGCGGAGGGCCAGATGCAGGGGGGCGTTGCCGTCTTGATCCCGTAGGTCGGGATCGGCGCCGGCCGCCAGCAATTCCGTGACGGCCGTATGCCCGCCGCGGAGGGCCAGATGCATGGCCGTATGCCCGCCGCGGAGGGCCAGATGCAGGGGGGCGTTGCCGTCTTGATCCCGTAGGTCGGGATCGGCGCCGGCCGCCAACAACTCCGTGACAACGGCTGCATGCTCGTTGCGGAAGCGCCTGCTGCCGACGGCCAGATGCAGGGGGGCGTTGCCGTCTTGATCCCGTAGGTCGGGATCGGCGCCGGCCGCCAACAACTCCGTGACAACGGCTGCATGCTCGTTGCGGAAGCGCCTGCTGCCGACGGCCAGATGCAGGGGGGCGTTGCCGTTCTGGTCCCGCTCGTCGACATCCGCGCCGCGAGCGACCCGCCGGGCGATTTCAGCCGCCTCGCCGTTGATGGCGGGCCGGTGCAACTTGGGCGCGCAACCCGTCGCGACCGCAAGCAACAGAGCGGCCGATATCCAGCACAGTGAACGCATCCTTGTCTGCATGACGTTCTCTCCCGAGTTGCCCGCCCCCGCTGAGCGGCCCCCGGCTCCCCGCGAGAATCGCTCTGCCCCACGCCCTATTCTATCAGCCCGAGGCGTAACAGCCCGAGGCGGAAGGCTGTTCTGCAGCCGGATACTGTTTCAGTAGCGCGAATCTGGTATTGTAACATGCGATCCTGCAATACAAGAGACTTTCAGAAACTCATGTCGCCTCAATACAAATACGGACCCTTCTGAGCGCCAAAACGCGCAGCAGGTGCTCACAGCGGCCGACCCAGCGCGTGATCAG
>CAXXTG010000049.1:0-10879 GCA_963666855.2 Vicinamibacterales bacterium | reverse complement strand
CGCCCCGCACCGACCCGTCGGCCCGGTCGCCGTAGAACAGGTCGGCGAACGCCAACTCCCAGTGGTGGAACCGGTGGCGCTGCGCGAGGTCGTCGACGAACTTCAGCCGCGGCCGCTGCTCGAACAGCCTGCCGAGGTCGAGCATGCCGACCTCGTCGGTGATGCGGTTCGCGATGTCCTCGGCGTGGTCGGCGTACTCGGCGCCGAAGAGGTCGGCGGTCTGTCCGGGGCCGACGTCGGGCTGGTAGACGGAGCCGGTCAGCACCAGCGAGACGTCGTTGAGGAAGTCGTGGCGGTCGGGCAGCTCGTCGGCCTCGCGGATCGGCCAGAACCAGAGGGCGCACCAGTAGTCCATGACCAGCTTCAGGCGGCGGTAGGGGCTGGCGGTCCGGGTGTTCCGGCTGAAGACGCCCTGATTGCGGATGCGGTCCTTCCAGGTGTTGGTGGTGCGGCGTTCGTCGGCCGGGGCGCGGCGGCCCCAGACCGGCAGCGCGTCCTCGGTCTCGCGGTGGTCGCGGGCGAGCTGCTCGGCGTGGAGGGCCCAGAGGGCGTCCACGCGGTCGGACAGCGCTTCGAGCTCGGCGATCTCGTCCTCGGCGAACGGCTTGAAGAAGTGCTTGCGCCAGGCGGCGATGCGCTCGAAGCACCGCGGTTCGAGGGCCTTGGCCGCCTTGTCGCCGTAGGCGGCCATGCCGGGGTCGGGCAGCAGGAAATGGTAGACGGTGCCGGCGGGGCGGTTCGGGGCGCGGGTCGGCGCGGCGTCGCGCACGCGGCCCGGGTCGGTGTCGGCGGGCCTGCGGCTCGGCCCGGCCGGCGGCGCCACCCGCTCGGGCGCGTGGTTGAACCACAGCTCGGCCTTGCGGTTCCCCTTGCCGAGCATCGCCGCGGGGAACACCTGCCGCCGCGCGCCGACCAGCGAGTTGCCGCAGACGAGCTGGTAGCCGAACCACGGCACGTGCCCGCCGCGGTGGATGCAGTTGAGCCACAGCGACACCTCGGCCAGCTCGCGGGCGACGGGGTTGAGGTCGACCCCGTAGACGTTGCGGTCGGCGATGTACAGCTTCACCTGCTGCAGCTCGTCGGCGTACTCGGCGTGCGGAATCCGCCGGCCGAGCTCGCGCTGCTTGCGCTCCAGGTACTTCTCGGCGAGCTGGTTCACCGCCTCGTTCAGGAACGCGGCCGACCCCATGGCCGGCTCGCAGACGGTGAGGTCGAGGATGCGGTCGGCCCGCATGTCGTCGGGGATCAGCTCGCGCAGGGCGTACTTGACCACGCAGCGGGTCAGCGACTCGGGCGTGTAGTAGCTGGCGGTCTTCTGCCGGTCGCGGCCCGCGAGGCGGTAGATGAAGCGGCCCCGCGGGTGGACGCGCAGCTTGCGGCGGCCGTCGTCGTCGCGGTCGTAGACGCGCTCGTCGTCCGTGTAGTCGTCGAGGTCGCGCGCCGGCACGAACCAGGCGCTCTTCAGCGGGTCGTCGGGGTCGCCCGCCTTCTTCACCTCGTACAGGTCCTCCTCGGCGAAGAAGCCGCGGTACGAGAGCAGCGCCTCGTAGACGGCGCCGAGCTGGTTGATGCCGAGCTGCGCGTACGAGATGCGCCCGCGCCGCCCGCGCCGGCCCTTGGCGGGGCGGGTGAGCGACATCAGGCGGACGACCCGCTGCAGCACGCGGTTGCGCAGCTTCACGCGGTCGAGCAGGGGCGTCGAGCCGGCGCGGAACAGGGCGCTGTCGAGGGCGCGGATGCGGAAGCCGTGGTGCAGGCGCGCGCCCGGCCCGGCCGCCAGCAGGTCGGGGGCGCCGCCCCGCTGCGTGCCGTCGAAGCCGTCGCGGATCAGGCCGAACAGGGTCTGCACGGCGTGGTGCAGGTAGTAGCCGTCGAGCGACTCGTCGGTGGTCAGCCGCACCAGCTCGAGGTCGCGCAGGTGCTCGAGGCTGTAGCCCTTGAGGTAGGTCTCGGAGTCCATCGGCGCGTAGCCGAGGTCGGGGCGCGCCTCGATGTAGACGAGGAACAGCAGCCGGTACATGTAGCGCAGCGCCGCGTACGGCGTCCGTCCGCTCTCGGCGTCGGCCTGCTCGCGCCAGCGGTCGACGGTCGCCCGGATGTCGCCGCTGAAGATCTCCGACAGGTAGTGGTGGCTGTAGAATTCGTTCTCGTTGTGGATGCCGGCGAAGGCGGCGGCGGTCGCGGCGGGCATGGGTCTACGCGGTCATCCAGGTCTCGACCGCGAGGTCCGGCACGCGCCGGAACTCGGACAGGTTGTGCGTGATCAGCGGCACGTCCCGGGCCAGGGCGTGGGCGGCGATCCAGAAGTCGTTGGGGCCGATGGGCCGGCCGGCGGCGTACAGGTGCGCGCGGAGCCGGCCGTACTGCTGCGCCACCTCTGCGTCCAGGTCTTCCACTTGCACCGAAGCGGTGAAGTTGCGCAGAGCGGCCTCGTTCTCCTCGAAGTTGCTCGACCGCGCCAGGCCCCACTCCAGTTCTCCCAGGACGACGACCGAGACGCCGCACTCGTGCAGGGGTAGCCGCAGCCGGAAACCGGGTGCCTGCCGGAGGCTGGAGATGCACGTGTCCGTGTCGAGCATTACCTTCAATCTGACGGCTCGCGTTTCTCGAGTGGAGGCAGGTCGGGACGTATCTCCCGCATCGCTTCGTAGAAGTCGTCGGTAAGCGGCGTGCTGTTCTCGAAGTAGTCGTCCCAGTCCTTGAAGGGCGGGGTCAGCACCACACTGCGGCCCTCGCGCCGAATGACCACCCGGTCGGTGTCGAACCGGAATTCCTTGGGCAACCGCACCGCCTGGGACCGTCCCGACATGAACACCCGTGCGAACTTGCGGCTGTCGGTCGGCTTGGTGGTCGGGGCGGGCGTCGACTTGCCGCTGCGCTTCGATGCCGGTCCGCGAGGCGGGGCGGCGATGCCCGCCTCGGGCCGCCCGGGGCGCGCCGCATCGGCGTCCGTCGTCTCCGCGCCGCCCGTCACGCCGCCTGCTTCGTCCGCATTCGCCGCTCTGGCCCTTCTCTTCATGTGCACCGCCTTCCCCCGGGGCCGTCCCGGATCGCTCACACCAAGAATAGCTCAACTCACGACTCGGCGGGGCGCCCGTTGGCGCCCGTGGCACTCGTCATCACGCAGACGATCTTGATGTACGGCTGCGGCTCCGTGGTCGAAGCGGCGCCGCAGGTCTTCCGGGGGGGCCACGGTCAGGACGCTGCCCGGGAGCAGCGACGGCAGCTTGAATCGAACTCTTCAGGGTCGAGTCTCGCCGGCGCTGGCGAGCGCCCGCACGACCGATTCCGGGTCGCGGTCGATCACGGTCAGCAGCACGCGGGCGGGCCGGTCCGGAACCCGCCGGCCCTGCTCCCACTCCTGCACGGTCCGCACGTCGAGGCCGAAACGGTCCGCGAACTTCCGCCGGCTCAGCTTCAGCCGCTTCCGAAGGGCGACGACCCAGCCGGCGCCGGGGGCATCCACGATCCGGCAAGGCAGCGCCACCTCACCGCGCAAATGGGCGGCAACCTCGCCCAAGGCCGTTTCGATCTCCTGTCCGAGCTTGGTGCGTTCCGTCGTCATTCCCTCGGCTTCTCCCGTTCGATTTCCGAGACCAGCCGCGCCAGCGCCCCTTCTGTCCGCCGCCGTCAGATCGTCGCGGCCCGTCTTCCCGCGTAGGCCGTCAGCATGTAGACGGTTCCAGAGGAGCGATCCCCGGCTGGCCCCGCCGCGCCCGCCGCCCCGCGCCTCATACGATCTCCGGGATGTACTTCTCGCGCGCCAGATGCCACAGCGACGCGAGGAACGCGGTCAGGGGGATGGCCACGATCAGCCCGAGGATGCCGCCGAGCGCCGTACCCCAGAAGAAGACGGCGACGATGATCGCCATGAAGTGCAGGCCCGGTGCGCTCGCCCATGATCTTCGGGGTCAGGAACCAGCCCTCTATCTGCTGCACCACCAGGACCACCGCGAGCACGAGCAGGCAGGTCAGCCACCCGCCGTCGGCCTGGAAGAACGCGATGGGGATGGCGACGGCGAGGCCGATCATGTTCCCCAGGAAGGGGATGACGTTGAGGACCCCGAGGGCGAGGCCGATGACGAACCCGTAGCGCAGGCCGACAAGGCTGAAGCCGGCCGCGAAGAGCAGCCCCTGCAGGAACGCGATGATGAGCTGGCCGCGGAAGAACCCCACCGTGATGTCCACGAACTCGTGCAGCAGGTAGGCCGCGTCGGCGCGGGTCTCGGGCTTCAGGAACGGCAGCACGCGGTCGGTGTCGAGGCTGAAGCCGGCGGTGAGGAAGTAGGCGAAGTAGACGGGGGTGATGATCCACGACAGCAGGGCCGCGAGCCCGCGCGCGACCCCGAAGCCGACGGTGACCGCCTGCACCCCCATCGTCTGCACCCACTCGAAGATCGCGGTCTGCTGCGCGACCGCGATCTCCCGCAGCCGTTCGCCGAGGCCCGACGACTCGAGCAGCTCGCTGGCCCGCGGCAGCTCGGTTTGGAGCCGCTCGCGGGCGCCCGCCCACCACTCGGGCGCCTGCGCGGCGAGGCCGACGACCTGTTCGACGGCGAGGTTCCCGAAGAACGCCGCGAAGACCCCCAGGGGCACGAGGGCCGACAGGAAGACGGCGGCGACCGCCGCGGGCACCGGCAGCCGCGCGGGGCCGCGCAGCCAGTCGTAGTAGGGGCGGAACACGAGGGCCGCGACCCCGCCCACCGCGAGGGGCAGGAACACCCCCGAGAAGGTGCGCAGGAAGAGGGCGGCCAGCCATCCCAGGAGGCCGATGGCGAGCAGGATGACCAGGGCGGAGACGGTGGTGATGGCCGCCGCGATGGTGTTGGCCTGCCGGGGGGTGAGCTCGAGCGCCATGAACGGTCTCCCGGGGACGGCCCGCATGGTACACGAACCGGCCGGCCCCGGTCCGCGCCCCGGTCGAGCCCGGGCGTCTGCGCCCCGCCGCCGCGGGAGCCCGCGGCTTCCACGCGGCGCGAGACCCCGAACGCCCGGTGGAACCACAATCGGCCCGGCCGGATTCCCGGCACCTCTCGGACGGGACGCACGGGCGCGGCGGGCCGTGCCGTTACGGCAGGGTGAGCGCCTGAAACCGGCCCGGCCGGATTGCCGGCGCACTCGGAACGGGGCGCAGGGCAGGGCGGGGGCCGTGCCGTCACCGCAGGGTGAACGCCTGCAGCGCCGGCACCAGGACCACGCTCAGCACGACCACCACGATCGACGTCAGGACGGTGACCACGGCGCCGACCCTGAACATCGTCCCGAGTCGGACGGCGCCGAACGAGAACGCCGCGGCCGTCGCCGCGCTGGACCAGGGCAGCGTCACCGCGTCGGCCGTGCCCGCGATGATGCGGGCGAGAATCGCCGAGTTGTAGCCGAGGGCGTCGGCGATCGGAAAGAGCGTCGTGGCCGCCACCGCCGCCGCGGCCGGCCCGTTGGTCAACTGCGTCAGGAGCGGCGTGGCGAAGCCCGCCAGCCACGGCAACGCCCCCGCGGTGACGTTGCCCGTGAGCAGGGCGGCGAGCCAGTCGGTCACCCCCGTGGCGGCCAGCACGTCGGCGAGGGCCATCCCGCAGACCACCATGAACAGCACGTTCCATTCGACGCCCTCCCGGAAGTCCCCGGCTTCGAGGGTCGCCTCGCCGCGGCCCGCGTCGACCGGCAGCGCGAAGAGCAGCACCATGGCCACCGGGGGCACGTACCAGATGTCGAGGAGCCCGACGGTGACGAACGTGGGGAGCATCCACAGGACGAGCATCAGGATCAGGACGAACAGGACGTTCTTCTCGCCGCGGCTCATCGGGCCGAGCCGCGCGCGTTCTTCGCGGAAGCGGGCGCGTCCTCCGGCGATGGCCCGCACCCCCGGCGGCAGCATGAACCGCAGGACCAGGTAGCAGACCGGCAGGTTGGCCGCGGTCAGGACGACGCCGGTCGACATCCACTGCGTGAAGGTGACGCCGTAGCCGGTCAACTGCTCCAGCAGCGCGAGGGTCACGGGGTTGTAGACGATGCCCGCCGGCGTCGCCATCCCCCCCGCGGTGGCGCCGTAGAGGACGGCGAGGCCCGCCGCCGCCGTCATGTTGCCCGCGCCGGCCGCCGCGGAGCGCGCGACCGACAGGGCGATCGGCGTCATCATCACGATGACCGCGAGGTCGCTGACCACCGCCGACATCACCGCGCAGGCCGTCATGATCGCGAACAGCAGGCCGCCGGCGGAACGCGCCGCCCCCGGCAGGCACAGCGCGGCGAGGGCGATGCGCCGGGCGAGGCCGTGCTTGCGGAACGCGTGCGCGAACAGCATGACGCCCATCAGGTAGGGCAGGATGGTGTGGCCGTAGCGGGCGGCCACCTCGGCGAAGGGCATCGCCCCGCCGAGGGGCAGGAGCACGAACGGCAGGACGCCGGTGACCGCCCACGGCACGGGCACGGTCACCCACCACGCGAGGACCCAGGCGCAGACGCCGACGGCGAAGTGCGCCTCCGGGGCCAGGCCGGCCAGCGGCGCGGCGCGGACGGCGGCGAACGCGGCCGGCCCCGCCAGCAGGCGCAGCGCGAACGTCCGCCGGTTGTTCGAGGTCTCACCGGCGCCCACGTTCCGCCTCCGGGACCTCCACCCGCACCGTCACGATGTCCGAGTCGTGGAACTGCTGGTGGCGGACCGAGGACGCGAGGTGGCGCAGCAGCCGCAGCGAGACCTCCCGCTCCATCAGCACGTCGTCGGGCCGGTCGGCCAGCAGTCCCATCCGGTCCTGCAGGTTCCCCTCGCCGGCCGCCGCGATGAACTCGAGGACGGCGCCGCCGGCCTCCTTGCGGGCCTGCACGAGCAGGCGGCGGCGCCCGCGCTTCCCCCGGTCCTCCGCCTGGCCGATCAGCGTCAGCAGGGTCTCCTCGCTCGCCGCGTCCAGACGGTCGACCATCTTTCCGCCCCAGCCGCTGCGGGTCGCGAACGCCGCGAGGAACGCCCTGATCCTGGGCAGCGCGGCGAGGTCGAGGGCCGTCTCGATGCGGCGGCGGGGCGCCGTCGCCTCGAGGAACAGGGTCATGACGATGGCCACGACGCCGCCCGCGGTCACGCCGTTCCGCAGGAGGCCGCCCGCGAAGTCGGCCAGCAGCTCGGGGAAGATCATCCCGTTCTGGCAGCCGACGCCGACCCAGAACGCCACGCCCGCGATCAGCCCCTTGCGGTGGTCGATGCCGCCCTGCACGACCTCGGTCATGCCCCGCACGAAGCTCATGGACAGCACCACCGTCAGATAGGCGGCGGCGACGGGGCCGGGTATGGCCAGAATCAGGGCGATCACTTTGGGCAGGAACGCCAGCGCGATCAGGAGGCCGCCGGCGGCGATGCCCACGCGGCGGGCCGCGACCCCCGTCAGCTCGATCGTCGGCACGCTGATCCCGATGGTCTGGGTCGGCATGATGCCGGCGACGCCGGACAGCAGCTTGCCGATGCCGTCGGCGGCGACCGCCCCCTCGACCGCTCGGTAGTCCACCGCCCGCGGCCGCCGCCGCGACACCCGCTGGATCGCGACGGCGCCGGTGACGGTCTGGACGGCGCTGATGACGGCCACGAACAGGAAGGCGGGCAGCAGCCCGATGAACGCCGGCCCCGGGTCGAGATCGATCCCCGGCCACGCGGCCGGCGGGCAGGCCGATCCACGGCGCCGCGCCGACCCGATCCGGCGCGTAGAGGCCGAGCGACGCGGCGGCCGCCGAGCCGCCGACGACCCCGGCGAGGGGCGCCCACAGGCGCAGCGTCGCGCCCCCCGTCAGGGAGAGGCCGCTGATGACGACGATCGTCGCCAGCGCGGTGACCGGTGCGCCGAGCGCGGCCGCGCCGGGCGGCGCTTCGGTCAGGCGGCCGAAGATGACGGGCAGGACGGTGGCCGGCAGCAGCATGTTCACGGTGCCGACGAGGGTCGGCGTGAGCAGCCGCCTGAACAGGGCGAGCCGCATCGAGATCGCGATGGGGACGAACGAGGACGCGACGACCAGGGCCGCGAGCAGGGCCGGGCCGCCTTCGGCGAGGGCGCTGACCGAAACGCCGATGAAGGCGACGGGGGGACCCATCGCGAGCACGTGCCCGGCGCCGACCCGGCCGAGCCTCGCCGCCTGCAGCGCCGTGGAGACGCCGCTGACGGCGACGGCCCAGAACACCGCCCACGACAGGTACGCGTCGGTGCCGCCGGCGGCCCGGATGGCGATGGTGGGGATGAGGACGATGCTGGCGAGGCCGAGAACGACGAGCTGCAGTCCGCAGGCCAGGGCGAGGCCGGCCGGTGGATGCTCGCCGGGCTCGTAGCGGACGGCCGGGCCGCCCTCCGCCCCGCCGGCGCTCACCCCGAGGCCTGGCCGGGGCGCCCCGTCAGCCAGTTCCACCGCCGGACGCGGGTTTCCGCCAGGAGACCCGCCGCGCCGTAGGGGCTGTCGGCGACGAATGCCCGGACCGCGTCGGGCGAGGGGGCCTCGACCACCAGGACCAAGCCGTCGTCGGCCTCCCCGTCGTCGCCGAGCGTGGGTCCTCCGTGATGAACGATCACGTCGGGGTGACCGGCGGCATCGCGAAGGTAGGCCCCGAACGCGTCCGCCGGGCGCTCGCGCACCCGTGCGGCGTCGTCAGTGAATATCGCGCGGACGATGAAGTGCATGCGGTGCTCCAATCTCCGTTGGGGACGGCCGCATCCCTCAGCCGCCCAGCTTCGGGGGTCTTCATGCGGCGGGGGAACCGGCCTTCCGCATCGAGTAGATTCCTCGGCCGCGCAGGCTCGCGATCCTAGCGCAACTGCGCATCTCCGTCCACCACTTGGACCACTCGGAACGGGCCGTTTGGGGGGCGGCGGGATTCCGTCAAGGCGACCCTGGGCAACGATCTGAGCCGCAGGCGACGATTTCCGGGCTAGGCGTCTGCGCCGCAGAACGGCGCGGACTCCTGTAGGATGGTTGGATGCCGAACGGAGCCGTAAGGCGACGATCGGCGGGCTAGTGTGACTAGCGCCGCGGTGCCACGGCTGACATTAAGGGGGAAACCGCTGTGATGCGTCGACGATTGTGCGTCGTAAGCCCCATTCCGCGTCCGAAGATGGACGTGAACCCCCGATAGCCCCGACGAGAGAGGAGCTGGCCGAGCATGGCGAACAGACCCGCCCCCGCCCCGCCCGCGGCCGGGCTCCCGGCCGACGCCGCCTCGCTGCTGCTGCAGCACGAGGTCGAGCAGTTGCTCTATCTCGAGGCGCGGCTGCTCGACGACTGGAACCTGGACGCGTGGCTCGCGCTGTATACGCCGGACGCCCGCTACGTGGTGCCCACGACCGACCTGCCTGAGGGCGACCCCCGGACGGAGCTGGTGTTCATCGACGACGACCGCGACCGGATGGCGGCGCGGGTCGTCCGGCTGAAGAGCCGCCACGCGCACCGCGAATACCCCTGGTCGCGCACGCGCCGCTTCGTCTCGAACGTCATGGTGACGGCGGTGGACGGCGACGAGGTCGAGGCCGCCGCCGCGGTGGCCGTGTGGCGTTTCCGCGCCGGCGAGTCCGCCCCGTATGTGGGCCGCTACGACGTGCGCCTGCGCCGGGTGGACGGGCGCCTGCGCCTGTGCCGCAAGCGCGCCGTCCTCGACCACGAGACCCTGTCCGACCACGGCGCGCTGAGCATCATCTTCTGACCCGAGGCCCGCGCCGCCCCGCCCGCGTCGGGCCTCGGACGCCGCTTGCGCGAGATTCGGTTCGGGGCCATCATTGACGCGTCGAGAAGCGCGGAGAAGATCCGTATCCGGAGGAGGGTGACATGAGCCGTTTATCTCTCGCCGTCGCGTCCGTCGTACTCGCGTTGATGCTGGCGCCGGCCGCGGCTGTGGGCCAGACGTCCGAGGCGTCCCCGGCCCGCACCGCGTGGGGCGACCCCGACCTGCAGGGCATCTGGAACAACGCCACCCTGACCCCGCTGCAGCGCCCCGCGGACCTCGCGGACCGGGCGTTCCTGACCGAGGAGGAGGCGGCCGGCCTCGCGCAGAGCACGGTCCAGCGGAACGCGGACCTGCTGAACGCGCCCGCCCGGCGCACCGAGGCGGGCGGCAACGTGGGGGCCTACAACAACTTCTGGATGGAGCGGGGGACGTCGGTGGTGCCCGACCGGCGGACCTCGATCATCGTCGACCCGGAGGACGGCCGCCTGCCGCCGCTGACCCCGGAGATGGAGGCCCGGATGAACTCGCCGGAGGCGGGCCGGCTCGCGCGGATGCGCGGGGGCCAACTGCCGGTCGAGACCTACGAGCAGCTCGACCTGGGCGACCGCTGCCTCTGGTACCGGCGGCATCCCGTCGTTCCCCACCGGCTACAACAACAACTACCACATCGTGCAGACCCCCGACATGGTGGCGATCCTGCAAGAGCACATCCACGACACGCCGCTTCATCCCCCTCGACGGGCGCCCCCACGTGACGGGGAAGATCCGCCAGTACGCCGGCGATTCCCGCGGCCGCTGGGAGGGCGACACCCTGGTGGTCGAGACCACCAACT
The DNA here is from genome assembly GCA_963666855.2 of Vicinamibacterales bacterium. GTDB lineage: Bacteria > Acidobacteriota > Vicinamibacteria > Vicinamibacterales > UBA8438 > JAJEEA01. The sequence goes on along the minus strand of CAXXTG010000049.1, from coordinate 361 downwards.
TCAACCGGCACGCGTTCATCCGCAACTTCAACGGCAACCTCAGCACGGACCTCCACGTCGTCGAGCGCTTCACCCGGCTCGGGCCCGACACGCTCGGCTACGAGTTCACGGTGACCGACCCCAACACGTGGACCCGGCCGTGGAGCGGGTCGCTGCCCGATGTCGCGCCTCGACGGGCAGATGTACGAGTACGCTTGCCACGAGGGGAACTACGGCCTGACGAACATCCTCGCGGGGTCGCGCGCCGAGGAGATCGCGGCGGCCAAGGAGTAGGCGCGCCCGGAGACGAGAACCGTTCAACGCATTGAAAGGGATAGCCATCGCCATGAAGTCGACGTACCGCTTCCTCGCCGTCATCCTG
>CAXXTG010000048.1:0-6153 GCA_963666855.2 Vicinamibacterales bacterium | reverse complement strand
TCAAGCGGGCGGTCGAAATGGACCTGGGGGTGGCGCTGCTGCCGCGGCGCTGCGCGCTCTCCGAGATCGCCCGCGGGCAGCTCGCGGCGGTACGGGTGCCCGAACTGCGCGCGCCCCGCGACCTGCGGCTCGTCTACCGCCGGACGGGGGAGTCTTCGCACGCGGCGGGGGCGTTCCTCGAGGCGGCCCGGGCGCACGCGGCCGACCGGAAACAGCCCGCCGCGGCCGGGCGGCCGCCGTCCCGCAAGCCGCGGTGAGCGATCGGGCGCCGCGCCGCCAAACGGCTCAGTTCTGTCGCGGGTCGGTTGGGCGTCGAAGCGGAGGGGCGGTCGACGATCGACGGGCCGGGACGCCGAGCGAGTCAGGTGGGAGCCGCGCCGGATGGCGCGCCGGGCGGCCGCCGCCGCGGGTCAGAAGCCGCGCACGTAGGGCACGCGGGACGCGACGCCGCGGACGACGTCGAAGTCGTCGAGGAGCAGCCCGGTGGCGTCCCACGTCCCCGCGAGGAGGGCGTCGCGCACCTGGTCCTCGACGGCGACCGCGACCCTCTCGCCGTCCGCCTCCAGGGCGCGCTCGGCGAGCGACAGGGTCAAGGGCGTGGAGGGGGCCGCTTCGACCCGGGTCATGAGGCCGCCCATCACGTCACGCGGCGCGGTCACGCACGCGAGGCCGATGGCGAGCGAGTTCCCCCGGAAGATCTCGGCGAACGACTCGCCGACGCAGGCGTCGATGCCCCAGCGCTTCAAGGCCTGCGGGGCGTGCTCGCGGGACGAGCCCGAGCCGAAGTTCTCGTTCACCAGCAGGATCCGCGCGCCGGCGTAGGCGGGGTTCGAGAACGGATGCTCGGGCATGGCCGCGCGGTCGTCCTCGAAGACGTGGTCGCCGAGCCCGTCGAAGGTGATGGCCTTCAGGAACCTCGCGGGAATGATGCGGTCGGTGTCGATGTTGTCCCCGCGCACGGGTATCCCGGTGCCTTCGATACGGTCGATCTCGCGCGTGGACACGTTCCCTCCAGTCCGCCTCCGGCCGGCCCGGCCGTCTTCACGCGCCCGGCACCGCACAGCGCCGCCGAACGCCGCCCAAGGTACTCTCCAGGAAGCCCGGGTTGCACCGCAACAGGCCGGCCCGTCAACCGCCGGGGCTCCGCCCGGCGCCCAACCCACCCCGGGGGCGTCCGCACCGTTCCGCGGCGCGCCGGTTCCCCGCCCCCTACAACGCCGCCCGCACGTCGGTCACCTCGCCGGCCAGCGCGGCGGCGGCGACCATGGCGGGGCTCATCAGCAGGGTGCGGCCGGTGGGGCTGCCCTGGCGCCCCTTGAAGTTCCGGTTCGACGACGAGGCGCAGACCTGCCGGCCCTCGAGCCGGTCGGGGTTCATGGCCAGGCACATCGAGCACCCCGCGCCGCGCCACTCGAAGCCGGCCTCGCGGAACACCTCGTCGAGGCCCTCCGCCTCGGCCGCCGCGCGCACCGCCACGGAGCCGGGCACCACCAGCGCCTTCACGTGGCGCGCCACCCGCCGCCCCTTCGCGATGCGCGCCGCCTCGCGCAGGTCCGACAGGCGCGAGTTGGTGCAGGAGCCGACGAAGGCGACGTCGATCTTCGTCCCCCGGATGGGGTCGCCGCCGGCGAGCCCCATGAACTCGAGCGCCTCGGCCACCCCGCCGTCCGACCCCGCCGCGGGGATGCGCCCGCTCACCCCGACCGACTGCCCCGGGTTGATGCCCCAGGTCACCCGCGGCTCGATCGCGGCCCCGTCGATCTCGACCACGTCGTCGTAGTCCGCCCCCGGGTCCGAGGCCATCGAGCGCCACCACGAGGCGGCCCGGTCGAAGGCCCCGCCCTCGGGCGCGAACGGCCGCCCCCGCAGGTAGTCGAACGTCGTCTCGTCGGGGTTCACGTAGCCGACCCGCGCGCCGCCCTCGATCGACATGTTGCAGACGGTCAGCCGCTCGTCGATGCTCATGCCGTCGATGACGTCGCCTCCGTATTCGTAGGCGTGGCCGACGCCGCCCTTCACGCCGAGCCGGTGGATGATCTCGAGCACCACGTCCTTGGCGAACACCCCCGGCGCGAGTTCGCCGTCGACGGAGATGCGCCGCACCTTCAGGGGGCTCATGGCCAGCGACTGCGAGGCCAGCACGTCGCGCACCTGCGACGTCCCGATGCCGAACGCGACCGCGCCCAGGGCGCCGTGGGTCGACGTGTGGCTGTCGCCGCAGGCGATGGTCATGCCGGGCTGGGTGAGCCCGAGTTCGGGGCCGATGACGTGGACGATGCCCTGGCGCTCGCTGTCGAGGTTCCAGAGCGGAATGTCGAACTCCCTGCAGTTGCGCTCCAGCGCCGACAGCATCGCCTCGGCCAGGGGGTCGGCGAACGGCCGCGCCTGGTCGAGGGTGGGGATGATGTGGTCGGTGGTGGCGAACGTGCGCTCGGGGAACGCCACCCCGATGCCGCGCGACCGCAGCATGTCGAACGCCTGCGGCGTCGTCACCTCGTGAATCAGGTGCAGCCCGATGAAGAGCTGCGTCTGACCCGTCGACAGCGGCCGGACCGTGTGGAGGTCCCAGACCTTCTTCAGCAGTGTCCTGCCCATGCGGCCTCCCAGTCCCCCGTGACGTTCAGCCGCGGGGCTCGGCCGCTTCGGCAGGCTCCGCGGGTTCGGCAGGCTCAGCCGGTTCCGCGGGTTCCGCCGGTTCCGCGGGTTCCGCCGGTTCGGCGGGCTCGGCCGGTTCGGCGGGCTCGGCCGGTTCGGCGGGCTCGGCAGACTCGGCGGGCTCAGCCGGTTCGGCAGGCCCCACGGGTTCGGCGGGCTCGGCAGGCGCGGCGGGCTCAGCCGGTTCGGGCGGCGCGGCGGGCTCGGCCGGTTCGGCAGGCGCGGCGGGCTCGGCCGGTTCGGCAGGCGCGGTGGGCTCGGCCGGTTCGGCAGGCGCGGCGGACTCGGCGGGCTCGGCAGGCGCGGGGGGCTCGAGCGGCGCGGCTCCGGCCTCCGGCGCGACCGGCGGGGCCGGTGCGACCGGCTCGACGGGCAGGTTGGCCTCGCCAAGACCGGCGTCGTCCTCCTCGATGTCCTTCAGCAACTCGTCGCGGGTCTTGTGCACCCGGTTGTAGCTGCCGGCCGAGATCACGTAGTACCAGCTCGCGAACCGGGTGGCGAGCTCCTCGGCGCGGGCGCGCCCGTCGGCGGTGCGGCGCTCCCACTGCGCGTGCAGGTCGGCCCGCCCGCTGTTCCCGCGGTCGGCGTCGGTCCACTGCGACTCGGCCTTGTTCTCGAAGTCGCGGTTGGCGGGCCGCTCGGGCTCGGGCAGGGCCTCGGGATCGAACTCGGCGTTGATGAGGACGTAGCGGTTCTCGCCGCCGCCGGCCTCCTCGTCGTCGCTCGTCTCGTCGCCGATCGACACCGCGTTGCCGCTGCCGTAGAGGATCTCGCCGAAACGCAGGGTGTAGAGCACCCCGAGGTCGGTGCGCACCTTCAGCTCGCCCTCGTTCGACAGCATTTCGCCGGCCTGGGTCGGGTAGAAACCGCGCGCCTGCATGGTCTGCAGGTCGGCGTTGGTGATGGTGCGCGCCTCGAACGCCTGCCGCAGGTTGCCCGTCAGGCCCTCCGGCTTGGGGCGCACGCCGACGATTCTCAGCCCCATCAGGCCGCCCACGAGCAGGTTCATCTGCACGTAGTCGACCTCCTTGTCCTCGGGCATGTCGCTGCCCGCCCACACGTCCTGCTCGACCCAGTCGACGGTGAACTCGCCCCGCCGCACCACGCTCCCGGTGCGCTCGTCGACCTGGTACTCGTTCAACTCGACCCGCTTGACGTCGTCGCGCTCGACGCCGAGCAGGTTGGTCTCGATCCAGTCGCTGAAGTCGGTCGAGATGCCGATCTCGGTCCGCGCCGCGTAGACGCGGTTCTGGTCGGGTACGCGGACGAAGTTCAGCCCCGGCCGCCCCTCGACCGGGTTGCCGATGATGAGGTCGGCCAGCACCTCCTCGCTCGCCCCCCGGAAGGTGACCCGGCGCCCCCGGCCGCGCAGGGCGCTGACCGTCTCGTCGATGGGGTCGATGACCCCGAACGCCTCGTGGTCGGTCACGTTGTCCGAGCGGAAGTCGTCCTTGGTGATGGCGATCATGCCGGCCGCGGTGTTCGCGAGCCGCTCCGCCCCGTCGGCGGGGTAGTCGTGGTGCGACGGGATGGTCCACAGCCCGTCGCGGTTCATCACCCGGAAGACGGCGGCGGCCGCCGTGTCCTCGTCGAACTCGACGACCTCGAGCGACGTGGCCGCCTCGGGGTCCGTGAAGTCGGGAAAGAAGGTCTCGCCGACGTCGAAGAACGCGTCGGGCGCCGAGCGGCTCGGCGCGGTGGCGAGGGCGAGGGCGACGACCAGGATGGCCGCGCCGCCGAATGCCGTGGTCTTCTCCAGCTCCGTCATGGTCCTACCCCGTCGATCCTGTCGATCGAAGCCGCCCCGGTCCGCGGCCGGCTTCCCCCGGAACGTGAATCCGTTCACCCCGCGGGGCTCCCCGGCGCGGGCCGCCGCGGGGTGCCCGGAACGCGCGGCCGGTTCAGTCGCGCAGACGCCGGGCGGCGGCCGCGCCTTCGCGCTCGCGCCGCTGCCGGCGCACGAAGATCGCCACCCCGAGCGCGAACACGGGCACCGGCGGCAGCAGAATCGCGAACGTCTTGATGGTGCTCTGGATGCGCCTGATCTGGGTCTCCATCCGCTCGAGGCTGGCCCGGATCTTCGTCTGCTTCTCGGTCTCGATGTTGGTCGACAGCACCGCCAGCCGGCGGTTCTCGACCTCCTCGAGGTTGCGGGCCATGATCTGCTTGGCCTGCGCGTCGATGTCGGTGCGGTTCTGCACCTCGGCCACCCGCTCGTTCAGCCGGTTCTGGGCGTCGGTCAGCGCCTGCTCCGCCTCCTCCTCCGCCTGCTGCTCGTCGAGCGTGCGCTGCTCGATGAACTCGGCGGTCTGGGCCTCGACCTGCTCGAGGGTGCGGTGGCGGGCGCGCCGGCTGCGCAGCCCGATGAACGAGTCGTCCTCGAGCAGCGAGTCCATCGCGTTCAGGAAGAACGTGACGTTGTCGAAGTTGAGGTTGCCGGGCGCGACCTCGCGAATCTGGAAGAACTGCTCGCTGATGAAGTCGAGGTCGGCGACCACGACGAGATTCAGGGGCCCCTCGGTGACCCAGTCCGACTCGTCCTCCTCGACCGCGGCATCGTCGCCGGTGTTCGGCTCATCCGTCTCGGGGGACTCGTCCGCATCAGCCGCGTCCGACGGGTCGGCCGCCTCCGCCGCGGCTGGGGCCTCGGGCTCCGCCGGCTCCGCCTCGACCGCTTCGGGCTCCTGTGCGGCGGCGACCGCCGGCTCCTGCACAGGCGCCGGTGCCGCCGGGTCGTCCTGCGCGGAAACATCCGGCTGAGCCGCGGCCGGCCCCTGCGGTTCCCGGCCCGACGCGGCGGTCCCGCCGGACTCGGCCGGCGGCTGCGTCTCCGGTTCCGTCGACGTGGCCTGCGATGCGGCCGAGGCCTGCGACCCGGCCGACGACGCCGACCCGGCCGACGACGCCGACCCGGCCGACGACGCCGACCCGGAGGACGACGCCGACCCGGCCGATGATTCCGATGCGGCCGACGACGAGGATTCGGCAGAACCCTCCGGTTCGTCCGGCGATTCCGATTCGGCCGATGACTCTGATTCGGCCGATGCCTCGGCCTCGCTCGATGTCCCGGCCTCGGACTCGGCCGGTTCCGCGGATTCGGACGCCGCGGTATCCTCCGCCGCCGGGGCGGCTTCCGCCTCCGACACCTCCTGGCCCGCGGCGGTCCCGTCCCCTTCCGCGGCCCCCCCCCGGCCGCCGACTCCCCGCCGGCCGAGTCCCCGTCCGCCGACTCCCCGCCCGCGGCCTCTTCGTCCGCCGACTCTTCGTCCGCCGGCCCCGCCGGGGCGGGCCCCGCCCGCCTCACCCGCGCCGCCACGACGAAGTCTTCGTCGTCCTGCTCGCGGACCGGGTTGGGGTTGATCGAGGGGCCGAAGAAGCTCTGCCGCACGAGCGAGAAGTAGCCGGTGTGCCCCGACACGACGCCGGTCCGCAGCAGCGGCTCGAACTCGATCGCGGGGTCGGCGTCGGGGCCCTCCGCGGGACGCAGGAACCCGGGAT
>CAXXTG010000047.1:0-7856 GCA_963666855.2 Vicinamibacterales bacterium | reverse complement strand
CAGTCGTCGTTCGATGCTCCTGTTCTCGGAAGTCAACTCTCTGCGAACCTGATCGATCTTGTCGTCGGTCCTGTTGACGCGGGCGATCAATGATCGAATCCACTCGACGTTGCCCTCGGTCAGCTTCTGGACGCCGGCCGTCAGCTCCCGATGTGTGGTCTCGTTGCGGTTCATCTCCCGCCGCAGGAACCAGAAAATGACGCTCAACAACGCAGCGATCACGGCACCGGCAACGCCGACCACCCAGCCCAGAACAGCCGGCAACTCCACCGAAACCGAGGTCGCCAGCATCAGCCACCCCACAATACGCCCTCCCTCGTCACGGCGCGGAACCGCGGCTCTCGGCTTCGTCGAACAGCGCCGCGACATCGACCGCCACGCCGTCCAGCAGCGGGGAGGTCGCCGTGTCGCCCCGGGCGAAGACGCCGTGCTCGACATAGGCGCTTCCGGCGAGCGTGAGCACGGCGACGGTCCCGTCGGCCGGATCGACGATCCAGTACTCGGGTATCGACGCCTCCGCATAGTCGGCGCGCTTGTCCACGTGGTCGCGGGCCGGATCGTCGGGGCTGACGATCTCCGCCACCAAGTCCGCGCCGAGCCAGAAGCGGTCCCGGCGGCGCGGGTCGGACCGGTCGCGGAGCAGCAGCAGATCGGGTTCGCGGAACTTGCCCTCGCGCACGCGCATCCGCAGTCCCGAGGTCACGACGACGCCCTCGCGGGGCGACTCCTCGACGTGGGCGTAGAACAGCCGATAGAGGAACAGCAGGATGATCTGATGACTTTCCGTCGGCGTGGGCAGCACTTCGACGCGGCCGTCGGTGAACTCGCTCAGGCGGCGGGTGCGGTCGGTGAGCCACAGGTAGTGCTCGTCGCTCCAGCAGCCCTGAGACGGCATGGCGTCGCCCAGGACGGCGTTCAGCGCGTCCTGGGAGGTCGCTTCGGCGGTCGTCATGTGCTTCATCGCCCTCGTCCCGCCGCCGCGGGGCGCCTCGGCGTCCCCTACGGTACGCCCATTATCTACTGCGGCGGCCGGTGGGAGCCACGCAGCCGGTCGGCGGTCGGCCAGATCAGGTTGGCGAAGTAGCCGCGGTCCGGCATGGGCCGCGCTCACGGCGGCGATCTCCGCCGCCGATTGCTCCGCCACGGGCGAGTGAAGGGCCGCCGCGCCGACGCCTTGTCAGGACGCGGCGATCTCTGCGACGAGCTCCTCGGCCAAGGGCAGGCTGAAGCCGCAGGCCGAGTCGTTGATGCGGCACTGGGCGAGGGTGAGTTGGCACCCGCAGGTGCAGTTCTCCTCGTTCAGCCGCTGCAGCGCGGTTACCCGCTGCTCGGGGGTCAGCACGGTGAGGTCGAGGCCGGGGATCTCCGTCGCGTGGGCGGCGTTGACGAGGCGGCCGTGGCGGTCCTCCTCGACGAGGTCGACGGCGATGCCGGGGTCGATGGCGGCGAGGAAGCGGGTCTCCTGCTCGAAGATCCCGGGGTTGACGAGTCCGACGTGGGTCTGCACGACCCGCAGGTCGGGATCGACGATGAACGTGGTGGGCAGGGCCATGACGCCGGGGAACGCCCGGTCGATCTCGGGCGTGGTCATCACGATGGGGTAGTTGATGCCGTACTGCTCGGCGAAGCGCTCGACGAGCCCCGCCGGCCCCTCGTCCTCCGACACGCCGATGATCTGCAACTGGTCGGGATAGCGCTCCTGCAGCCGGATGAGGTCGGGGATCTCGGCCCGGCACGGGCCGCACCAGGTCGCCCAGAAGTTCACGAGGGTGACCTTGCCGCGCAGGTCCTCGCTGGTGATGGTCCGGCCGTCGAGGGCCTGCATGGTCAGCTCGGGCAGCGCCGCCGGGTCGGCCACGAGCTGAATGGTGTCGGGCCGCGCGTCGAACACCGCGGCCGGGCCGCCGCCCGCCGGCGCCCCGCCCGGCTCGCCGGGTCCCCCGCACCCGACCATCAACCCGACCGCCACCACCGCAACGAAGAACCGGCTGCTCGTGCTCATAACGCTCTCCCTCTGCCGGGGCGACCCCGCGGCGGGAGCCCCGGGGGGCTCGCCCCGGCGCTCCGACGCGCACCATTGTAACGGGTATCGGCCGTCTCCTGCCCGCCCGCGGCCGCCCCCGCGGAACCCCGCCGCCCCGCTGGACGACGGGGGCCCGGCTGCGGCTCGCCGGCCGCCGGACCTGAACGCCGTCAGCGCTCCCATCCGCACGGCGAGCGTCAGCGCGACCGCCGCCACCGGGTACAGCCGGACGAGCAGGGAGCCGACGAACCGCGTCGGCACCGGGTAGGGGGACGCGCGAGGGCGGGATCCCATTAAGCAGGACGGTGGACGCCGCCATGTTTCGTGAACCGATACCGAGCCGATCGCCCCGCGCCGACGCCGAACGCCGTCAGTACCCCATCCGCACGGCCAGCATCAGCGCGACCACCGCCACCAGGTACAGCTTGACCAGCAGCGGCCCGACGAACCGCAGCCAGCGCTGGTAGGGGATGCGGGCGAGCGCGAGCATCCCCATCAGCAGGGCGTTGGTGGGCACCACCATGTTGGTGAACCCGTCGCCGAGCTGGTAGGCGAGCACCGCGGTCTGCCGGGTCAGGCCGGTCAGGTCGGCGAGCGGGGCCATGATCGGCATGGTGACGTAGGCCTGCCCCGAGCCCGACGGGATGAACAGGTTGCACACGGTCTGGACCGCGAGCATGCCGAGGGCGGCGGCCTGGCCCGGCAGCGCCTGGAGCGGCATCGCCAGGCCGTTGATGATGGTGTCGATGACCCGGCCGTCGGTCAGGACGACCTGAATCGTGCGGGCGAAACCGACGATGACGGCGGTCGAGACGAGCTCGGCGGCGCCGGACTGGAACGCCGCCGCCACCCGGTTCGGGGCGAGGCGGGCGACGGCCGCGGCGGCGAGGGCCATGCCCAGGAAGACCGCGGTCAGCTCGGTCAGATACCACCCGCGGGCGCTGACGCCCCAAACGAACAGCAGCACACCCGCCACGAACACGGCCACCACCGCCGCCCGCGCGCGGGTCAGCCGCACGTCGGCCGGCAGCTCGAACCCGTCGGCGTAGGAGACGTCGCGGACCAGGCTCCGCGCGGGGTCCGCCTTCACGCGGCGCGCGTAGCGCAGGATGTGGTCGACCCCGACGGCGAGGCAGACGCCCAGGAGCAGCCAGCGCGGGGCCTGGCCGGACGTCAGCTCGACCCCGGCGATGTCCTGGGCGATCAGCACCGTGAACGGGTTGAGGGCGGCGCAGGCGTAGCCCACCCCGGCCCCGACGTAGATGATGCCCAGGGCCACCACCGCGTCCAGGCGCAGGGCGAGGCACATCGTGACGAGCAGGGGGACGAACGGCATGTACTCTTCGGCCATGCCGACCGTCGACGACCCGACGGCGAACAGGGTGACCATGCCGGCGACGAGCCACACCGGTCGGCCGCCGAGCTTGCCGATGGCCAGTCCGATCAGCGCGTCGACGGCCCCGGTGGCCCGCAGCACCCCGAACACCCCGCCCACGACGAGGATGAAGAAGATGATGTCGGCGGCGTCCGCGAGGCCCGCGGGCACCGCGGTCAGGAACGTGAAGAACGGCAGCGGCTCGGCCTCGACGGCCTGATAGGTGCCGCGGACGACCTGCCGGCCCTCGCGCTCGAACTCGCCGGCCGGCAGCACGTAGGTCGCGAGCTGCGCCAGCACGATCAGCCCGCCGATGAGGACCAGGGCGTCGGGAAAGCGCCGGGCGGGGGGGCCGGTCATGTCACCGGGTCGGGTCGTCGGACACCCGCACGAGGAGCTTGCCGAAGTTCTCGCCGCGCAGCAGCCCCAGGAACGCGCCCACCGCGTTGTCGAGCCCCTCGACGACGTCCTCGCGGTACTTCAGGGCGCCCGAGCGTATCCACCCGCCCACGTCGCGCAGGAAGTCGGGCTGGAGGTGCGCGTGGTCGAACACGATGAAGCCGCGGATGGTCAGGCGCCGGACCAGCGTCAGCCCCATCAACTGCGGCACGCGGTCGGGCCCCGCGGGCAGCGACGTGGCGTTGTAGTTGGCGATGCGCCCGCACACCGGCACCCGCGCGAACTGATTGAGCAGGGGCAGCACCGCGTCGAACACCTTGCCGCCCACGTTCTCGAAGTACAGGTCGATGCCGTCGGGGCAGGCCGCCTTCAGGTCGGCGGCGAGGGTGTCGCTGCGGTGGCTGACGCACGCGTCGAAGCCGAGCTCGTCCACGACGTAGTCGCACTTCTGCCGCGCACCGGCGACGCCCACCACCCGGTGCCCCTTGATCTTGGCAATCTGCCCGACCACCGCGCCCACCGCGCCGGAGGCGGCCGACACCACGACCACGTCGCCGTCCTTCAGCCCGCCGACCTCGAGCAGGCCGACGTAGGCGGTCAGGCCGGGCATGCCGAGCACCCCGAGGGCGGTCGAGATGGGGGCGGCCCCGGGGTCGAGCTTGCGGACGCCGCGGCCGTCCGAGAGGCCGTACTCCTGCCACCCCGCGCCGGCCAGCACGAGGTCGCCCTCGGCGAACCCGTCGTGCCGCGACGCCACGACCCGCCCCACCGTCCCCCCGGTCATCACGTCGCCCAGCTCGACCGGCGCCGCGTACGACGGCCCCGCGTTCATGCGGCCCCGCATGTAGGGGTCGAGCGACAGGTAGATGGTGCGGACGAGCATCTCGCCCGCCGCGGGTTCCGGCGCCGGCGCCTCGTCCAGCCGGAAGTCGGCCTCGGTCGGGAACCCCTCGGGGCGGGCGTTCAGCAGAATCCGGCGGTTCGTGCGGGTCGGCATGCGCTACATCGTTCCATCAATGCCCATCGGGTGGCAAACCCCCCGCCGGGCCGGGCGGTCCCGCCCGCACACTCTGGGCGCGGCCGGCCGGGTTTCCGACGGGAACGCGTTCCGGGGCAACGACCACGCGGTATGCTTTTTGGCATCGCCCCATGGGGATTCACAGCATGATCGAGACGATATCGTCGCCCCGCAACCGCGCCGGTACCCTGGCGCTCGTCGTCGGACTCGCGGCGTCGGCCGGCGCGCAGCCGCCCGGCGACGTCGACTGGCCGGTCTACCTGGGCGCGGGCAGCAGCCAGTACTCGGCGCTGAGCCAGATCACCCGGGACAACGTCGGCCGGCTGGAAGTCGCCTGGACGTACCGCGCGGGCGACGCCGACACCGAGACCAACCGGACGCAGATGCAGACCAGCCCCATCGTGGTCGAGGGGGTGCTGTACGGCGTCTCGCCGGTCACCAAGGTCTTCGCCCTCGACGCCGCGACCGGCGAGCGGCGCTGGGAGTTCGACCCCTTCGCCCACGGCGCCACCGTGCGGCGGGGCGGCGTCAGCCGCGGGCTGACGTGGTGGGCCGACGGCGGCGACCGGCGCATCTTCGCCAGCGGCGGGTCGAAGCTGTTCGCCCTCGACGCCGACACCGGCATTCCCGTCGAGACGTTCGGCGACGGGGGCAGCATCGACCTCCACGACGGGCTCGACGCCGGCCGCGACGTGTCCGACCTGTTCGTCATCTCGAACACGCCGGGGGTGGTCTATCAGGACCTGCTGATCCTCCCGACGCGGAACGCCGAGACGAACCCCGCCGCCCCCGGCAACATCCGCGCCTTCGACGTCCGCACCGGCGAGGTGCGGTGGGTCTTCCGCACCATCCCGCACCCCGGCGAGTTCGGCCACGACACGTGGCCGCCCGGCGCGTGGCTCCGCGTCGGCGCCGCCAACAACTGGGCGGGCATGTCGGTGGACCACGGGCGGGGCCTCGTGTTCGTCCCCACCGGCTCGGCGACCCCCGACTTCTACGGCGGCGACCGCCTGGGCGCCAACCTGTTCGCCAACACCCTGCTCGCCCTCGACGCCGCCACCGGCGAGCGGGTCTGGCACTTCCAGGCCGTGCACCACGACATCTGGGACCGCGACTTCCCCGCGCCCCCCAACCTGCTGTCGATCGTGCAGGACGGCCGGCGGCGCGACGTGGTGGCCCAGATCACCAAGTCGGCCCACGTCTTCGTGTTCGACCGCGAGACCGGCGAACCCATCCACCCGATAGAGGAGCGGCCGTTCCCGCCCTCGGACATCCCCGGCGAGGTCGCCTGGCCCACCCAGCCCCTGCCGGTGCGGCCCCCGCCGTTCACCCGGCAGCGGATGACCGAGGACGAGGTGACCGACATCTCGCCCGAGGCGCACCGCTACGTGCTCGACCGCCTGCGGCGCATGCGCAGCGGCGGGCAGTTCGTGCCCACCAGCCGCGAGGGCACCATCATCCTCCCCGGCCTCGACGGCGGCGGCGAGTGGGGCGGGGCCGCCGTCGACCCCGGCACCGGCATCATGTACGTCAACGGGAACGACATGCCCTGGATAGGCGCGATGGTCGAGATACCGGCCGGGGCGCAGGGGACGCCGGCGGGGGCCGGGCGCCGCGTCTACGGCCTGCACTGCGTGCAGTGCCACGGCGTGGACGGAGCCGGCGACGAGCTGGGGATATATCCGGCCGTGAACGACCTGCCCGGCCGCCTGACGCCCGAGGAGACGCGCGCCGTCATCGACGAGGGCCGGGGCTACATGCCCTCGCACGCGCATCTCTCCGAGCGCGAGCGCGCGGCGTTGCTCGCGTACCTCTACGACTCGAACGAGCCCGACCCCCGGGCGCCGGCCCGGGACGCGGCGGGGCGGCCGGGGGCGACCGCCGCGACCGCCGCCGCCGAGCCGGACCCGCAGGCCGCCTCGGGCGATGCGGCGCCCGCGCAGTCGGAGTGGGTCTTCGCCGGCTACCGCCGCTTCCTCGACCAGGCGGGCCGCCCCGCCATCAAGCCGCCGTGGGCGACCCTGAACGCCATCGACCTCGCCGCGGGCGAGATCCTGTGGAAGGTGACCCTCGGCGACTGGGCCGAACTGTCCGCGGCGGGGCGCCCGCCCACCGGGGCCGAGGCCTACGGCGGCCCCCTGGTCACCGCCGGCGGCCTCATCTTCATCGGCGCCACCCGCGACGAGCGCTTCCGCGTCTTCGACACCCGCGACGGCGCCCTGCTCTGGCAGACGGGGCTGCCCGCGGCCGGCTACGCCACGCCGATCACCTACGCGGTCGACGGCCGGCAGTACGTCGTCATCGCCGCCGGCGGCGGCAAGATCGGCACCAAGTCGGGCGACGCCTACGTGGCGTTCGCGCTGGGCGGGCGCGGATCAGGACGGCGCTAATCCAACTAACGCTTCGGCGGGTGAACGCCATCGACCTCAACGCGGGCGAGATCGTGTCGTTCTTCGACCACGATCGCTGACAACCAACCTACCGGGAATCCTCCTGGGAATTCTCCCGCGAGCGCAATTGGGCGACGCGGTGTACCATTAGCGTTCCAACGCTGACCGTACCGATCAGAATGAGCGTCATTGCACCAGCCGTTGCAGTGGTGCACAGAGCGCCAACGTAGTCGCCACTGTTCAATTGCGATACGGCATCCTTTACGCCGAAAACCAAGGGTGCTATACAAAAATGGCGCGAAGTCTCCAAAAGTCGCAACAAGCTGTCCGATTTAATCTTGGGACTTTGCCCAAGTGGTATGTCATGCAGGAGGATTTCTTTGGTGAAAGCGTCTATATCACTATCTCTAAACAGTCGTGTCGCCGCACACTGTAAACTGATGTATACTCCTTCAGCGTTAATGTCCGTCACTTCGTATATGCCTTCGGTGCTATATCCATAATACACCGTCGGCGGCAAGGGTGCCGGCGTGGTCAGGATAGCCATAAAGTCCTCAAAGAACCGTACGGGTGAGGTCGGGCCCGCAAGCACCTCTGAGTCAAACGAAACAGGCCAGTGTGGCGCAACCAGCATCTCGGGGCCGGGCAGTT
>CAXXTG010000046.1:0-5978 GCA_963666855.2 Vicinamibacterales bacterium | reverse complement strand
CGCCGCCGGCGGCGACCAGCGAAGCCAGCAGGGTGAGCACCTGCAGGACCGTGGAGCAAGTCGTCGTGCGCGCCATGTTCAACTCCGGTTCACCTCCGACCGGCAGCCGACGCACGAGCCGTGCCGTCCCGCGCCGCTCAGCGCCCTTCGGCTTCCAGCTTGCGGGCGCCGGCGAGGATGCCCTCCATCGAGTAGTTGCCCTCGTGACAGGCGTACTCGTAGACGGCGTCGCCCGGGGCCGACTTCTTGAGCGGGATCATCACCGTCCAGGGCTCGACCCACGTCTCGGGGTCGTCGTAGGTCACCACGTACTCGATGGTATCGGCGTCGAGGCGCGTGAACCGCTCGGTGACCCGCGAGTTCCGCGAGGCCCCGTAGAAGTTGGCGGTGTTCGAGTAGTTGGCCGTCTCGACCACCAGCGAGTCGCCCTCCCAGCGTCCGCGCGAATCGCCGTGCCACTGGCGGATCGTCCCGTCGACCGGCGGACGCTGGTCGAGCGGAATCACGCGGGCGTCGTGGATCAGCTCCTGCAGGACCACGACGTGGTCGGGCGTCTGGAGGATCTGGAAGTAGCTGTTGTAGCCGGCCAGCAGGTTCGGCGCGCCGAACGTGATGCAGCGCTCGGTGAGGGGCAGGCTCTCGGGCCCCGCCGGGTGGGCCGGCGCCTCCGCGCGCGCCGCAAAGCGCGCCAGCGCGGCCTCCGTCATCGGCGGCAGGCGGCCGTCGGGCGGATCGACGATGAGCGAGGTGCGGGCGTCGAGCTCGCGCTCGACCAGCCAGAAGGAGTTGTAGTTGCCGGTGTCGGGGTCGAACTCCTGGAAGTTCGGGTCGTCGACCAACTGCTGCACGAGCAGATCGCCCAGCAGGTTGCCGGCCTGCTCGTTCTCGCGCAGCTCGGCCGCGCGCGCCCGGAGCTCCGCCAGCTCCTCCTCCGTCAGCGCGTCCTTGCCGGCGAACGCCTCCGGCCGCTCCAGCGGCGTCGCGGTGTTGTTGGACCAGATGCCCTGCAGGTCGGGATGCCCGTCCGCCGTCCGGGGCGCGGTCCAGGCGGCCTCCTGCGCGGCGGCGGGCACGGGGACGGCGAGGCCCCCGCCGGCAGCGAGAACGAGCAGCGGGATGGCCGCGGCCACGGCCATCGCGGTCGCCGGGCGGCGAGAAGTCGTACGGTTCCTGCAGTTCATCGGTTCCTCCCGGGCCATGCCGGCATCGACGATGGGCTCCTGTGTCACTATTGTCCCCGAAAACGGATTTCGCGGGACCGTCGCGCGGCCGACCACCCGCTCGCCGCCGGGCGCCGCGCCGGGAACGCCCGGTCTGCCGCCCCGGCGACGCAGCACCAGGGAGCGCGCGTCAGGTCACCGACCGAACCAGGCCGTCAGCGCGACGCTGGGCGACCCCGTTGAAGCAGCAGCCCCGTCGACGCAGCAGCAAGGAGCGCGCATCATGTCACGCACCCGTCTCGCACTCGCGACCTCGCTCGCCTGCGCCGCCGCGGCGTTCGCGGTCGCGCCGGGCCCCGCCGCCGGGCAGGACCGCCTCCTGAGCCCGGCCGGACACTCGGCGACGCAGGTCGCAGGGGCGACGTTCGACGCACAGTACGGCAGCCTCCACGGGCCGTGGCTCGACGTCCACTACGGCCGCCCGATCAAGCGCGGCCGCGACCTGTTCGGTCTGCCCGACTGGGCGGAGGCGCTGAACGACGGGGCTCCCGTCTGGCGCGCCGGCGCCAACCAGACGACGCGCCTCGTCACCGAGGTTCCGCTCGCTTTCGGCGGGACGCGCGTCGAGCCGGGCGAGTACACGCTCTTCATCGACCTCGCGGACGATGGCTGGACGTTCATCGTCTCCGCCTGGCCCGCGCAGCGCAACTACGACTTCGAGAACACCGACGCCCTGTTCGGCGCCTTCGACTACACCGCCGACCGCGACGTCCTGCGGATGCCGATGGAGCTCGACACGCTGCCGTACTCCTTCGATCAGCTCTCGTGGCAGTTCGTCGACATGACGCCGACCGGTGGACGGCTGGCCCTGCTGTGGGACGACCGGATCGCGTCGGTCGCGTTCACCGTACCCGAGTAGACGGGCCTGGACGACCGCTCCCGCCGGTTCCGGCGAGAGCCGGCCGGGAGCGGTCGTCCCGACTCCGTACGGCGGCCCTCGTCCCTACTGCGCCGGCGCCACCCACGGCTGGCCGATCAGGTAGCGCGGGTCGGCGTCCGCCCGCGGCACGAGCTTCACCGTGCGTCCGTGCTGGTTGTCGGACCCGTACAGGTTGCCGTCGGAGTCGACCGCGAACGAGTGCATCTCCCGGAAGCGCCCCGGACCCTCGGAGTCGAGCTCGAACGCGTACTGCGGGTTGCCGTTCAGGTCGAGCTTGATGACACGCGGCCCCGACTCGGCGAGGTCGGTCACCCAGACGTCGTACCCGCTCACGATGACGTCGAGCGGCAGGGCGAACCCTGGCCAGACGGCGATGGGGGCGACGTTGGGGTGGTACCACGCCGCCGCCCGCGTCGTCTCGTTGAAGACCTGGATCCGCCGGTTGTTGCGGTCGGCCACGAAGATCCGCCCGTCCGGCCCCACGGCCACCGAATGCACGACGTTGAACTCGCCGCGGCCGTCCCCGGCCTCGCCGAACTCCGTCAGGTAGTTCCCCTCCGCGTCGAGGATCAGGACGCGCGAGTTGCCGAAACCGTCGGCGACCAGGACCCGCCCGTCCGGGGTGAACGCGACGTCCTGCGGCTGGTTGAAATGGGTCTCGTCGTCCCCGCTGACGCCCGGCTCGCCCAGGGTCATCAGCAGCTCGCTGCCGTCGTTCGAGAAGACGAAGATCGCGTGCCCCGTCTCGTGGATCACCCAGACGCGGCGCTCCGGGTCGTAGGGGCTGACCCGGATGCGGTGCGGGCCGGGCCCGTCCGTGCCCTCGAACAGGTGGTCCCACTGATCCCACACCTCGATCAGGTTGCCGTCGCCGTCGACGACGAAGATGACGTTCTGCCAGGTTCGGCCCTCACCGCGCAGCGCGTTGATGCCGATAGATCCGACGAAACCCTCGAAGCCGGGGGGCACCGGATCCGGCAGCCGGGTCTCGCCGCGCTGCAGGATGAAGATGCGGTCCGGGGACTCCGGGTAGACGCCCGAGTTGCCGCCGAACGCGAAGCCGTCGGCCGCGAACGGCTTGAGCCAGCCTTCTACCGCGTCGTACTGGCTCGGCCCGACCGGCCCGAAGTCCTGGAGCGAGGCCGGGGCGGCGAACAGGCCGCCCGCCACGACAACCGCGAGAGCGAGTACAAGTGCGCGCATGGTCACCTCCGACCGATGATCGTATATCGACGCGATGGCGCCCGCCATCCCGCCTAACGTATCGTGTTGGATGCACTACGGACAGGTGACGCGCGACGCGGCGTTCGGTGGAGCGGCGGCGCCGCGGGCAACGAGACGCATGACGCCGGGAAGCCTGGTCGCACTGCTGGCCGCGGTCGCGGCGTGCGCGAGCCTGGGCGCAACGGCCGCCGGAGCCCAACCCCCGGCGGCAGGGGCCGGCGGCGCACACCGCGGCTACCTCGCCGCGCGGCCGGCCGGAGGCGGGCTCGAGGTCGTCGACGAGCGCAACGCGGGCGGCCGCTTCGTGCCGGCGTCGGTGCTGAAGGTCGCCACGGTGGCGGCGGCGCTCGAGCACCTCGGGGCCGACTACCGCTGGGTCACGCGCCTGACGTCCCGCGCGCGGTTGGACGGCGAGGTCCTCGAGGGGGATCTGGTCATCGAGCCGGGCGCCGATCCGACCTGGGGGCGGGACGGTGCGGCCCCCGAGCCGCTGGCGGCCCTCGCGCACCAGGTGCGGGCGCGCGGCCTGACGCGCGTCGCCGGCGACCTCGTCGTCGACGGCGCCCGCTTCCCCGGGCGCCGGCACCCGCTCGATCGCGGCATCGGCGACCTCGCCTATCGACACGGAACGCCGGCGGCAGCCCTGGCGGTCGACGGGGCGACCATCACCGTCCGCGCCGCCCCGGGAACCGCGATCGGCGCGCCGGCGCGCATCCGGGCCCCGGAAGGCATCGACCTGATCAACCGGACGACGACGGTCGGCCGGGAACGCCACGGCGCCGGCACCCTCGACTTCCTGCCGCTCTGGGGCACCGACACGCTGCTGGTTCGGGGCGAGTATCCCATCAGCGAGCCGACCTTCGTCGTGCCGGCCAGCGATCCCGCGCCGGCGCGACGCGCCGCGGGCCGGCTGCGCGACGCGCTGGCCGCGGCCGGGGTGACCGTGGACGGCACGGTGCGCACCCGCATCCGGCCCCCGGCGCCGCCGGGGAACGCGGGCGGCCGCGCCGCGTCCGGGGCCCCCACGCTCCTGGCGGAGTACCGCTCGCCGCCGCTCGCGGACCTCCTGCCGGAGATCCTCGGCGACAGCCACAACTGGTACGCCGACACCCTGGCCCTGACGCTGGGGCTGGAGGCGGCCGGCACCGGCCGCTTCGACGACGGCGTCGAGGTGGTCGCCGACTTCGTGACCGGCCGCGCGGGCGGCACGGCCGCGACGGGAGGTGCCGCGGCCTGGCTTCGCGACGGCTCCGGCCTCTCGCCCGCCAACCTGCTCACCCCCGCCGCCGTGGTCCGCGTGCTCGCCTACGCGGCGGGGCGCCCGTGGGGCCGGACGCTGATCGACGCGCTCGCCACCCCGGGCCGGGGCACGCTGGCGGCCTGGCCCCGCCTGCCGCCCGTGGCCGCCAAGACCGGCACGCTGCGCCACACGGTGGCGCTGGCCGGCATCCTCGAGCCGGAATCCGACACCCCGGTGTTCTTCTGCTACTTCGTCAACCACCGCCCCGGGTCGTCGGCCCCCGGTCGCCGGGAGATCGCGGACGCGCTCCGGCGGTGGAGCGACGGGGAGGCGGGACGTTGAGACCGGCAGCGGCGGGACGGACGGGGAAGACCCCCAGGAGCCATGACGGGAAGGACGAATCGATGACGACCAGAGTGCTCGCTACGTTGTTGTTGGTCCTGGTGGCCGGACCGGCCGCCGGACTCGCCCAGGAGGGCGGTATCGCAGGGACAGTGACCGACGACACCGGCGGGGTCCTCCCGGGCGTGACGGTGGAGGCATCGGGAGCGGGGCTCGCCGGCCCGCTCCTCGCGGTGACCGACGGGGAGGGCGCCTACGCGTTCACGGCCCTTCAGCCCGGCTCCTACGTCGTCACCTTCACGCTGCCGGGCTTCGAGCGCCTGGAGCGCGACGTCGAACTGGCCGCCGCGGCCACGGAGACGCTCGACGTCGTCCTGCGCATCGGCGGCCTCTTCGAGGTGGTGACGGTGGCGGTGACCGGGACCGCCATCGAGGCGCCGGCCATCAACATGCCCCACGCGGTCGCGGTGGTCAGCCGGGACACGCTGGAGCAGCAGGGGTCGACGCAGCTCGTCGACCTCTTCCGCAACCTGAGCGTCAGCCACGGCGTCGTCGGCGAGCGGAGCAGTTGGTACAACTCCAATCAGCCCTCGACCCTCACCGAGAACGTCGCCAACGTCAACCTGCGCGGCCTGGGCGCCTCGCGGACGCTGGTGCTGATCAACGGCCGCCGGCACGTCCCGGTCCCCGCGCGGCTCATCGGCGGGCGCTTCGTCGACGTCAACACCATCCCCGCCATCGCCATCGGCCGCCTCGAGGTGCTGAAGGAGGGGGCGTCGGCCACCTACGGCTCGGACGCGGTCGGCGGCGTGGCCAACTTCGTGACGCGCAGCGACTTCCGCGGCTACGAGCTGAACGTCTCGCACGACTACTTCGCCGACGGCGGCGACACCACCGTGGCCGGCATCTGGGGCGGGCGCATCGGGGCGTCGAACGCCGTCTTCTCGGCCGAGCGGGTGGGGCGCCAGGAGCTGCAGATGGCGGACCGGCCGTGGACGCTCGACCGGCTGAGCGCGCATGTGCCCGGCAACCGCGCCGGCTGGTCGAGCCTGGGCAACCCCGGCACGTTCGC
>CAXXTG010000045.1:0-15283 GCA_963666855.2 Vicinamibacterales bacterium | reverse complement strand
ATCGCGGCAATCGTCCGCGGGCGCTGGAGAGAGCCCGCTCGACATCGTTCCGCGAATCACGGTTGGAGTCCGCGCCGTAGCGGGGGCGCGGGCTCCCGCGGGCGACAGGGTGGGCGCGCAGCGTCGCCGCAGGGCGGGGTCCGCGCGGGAGGAAGGCGTTCCGCGGTTCGGGCGGGAGCGCCGGGAGCGGGGCCCGCATGGTAATCTGCGCGATGGTGCCTCCCTCGGTCCCCGCGATCCACTCTCGGCGCTGCGCCGGCGTCCTGTTGATGGGCGTCCTCGCGGCCTGCGGCGGCGGCCCGGCACCGTTCCCGGCCGCGTCCGCCGGAGGCTCCGGCACCGCGCCGGCGGCCCGCGGCCGAACCGCCGGCGGCCCCGCCGAGCATGAAGCGCCGTTGGACGTGCGGCTCGACGCGCTGCCCGGCCGCCCGCCGGCGCCCGCCGGCCCCGCCCGCAATCCATTCCGGTTCGGTCCGGCCGCGGCCCCGCCGCCGCTGACGCCGGGGGGCGGCGGCTCGGGCGGGAACGCCGCCGCGTCGCCGGTCCAGGTGGACGGCTGGCGGCCCGCCGAAGACCCGGCCGCCCTGCGGTTCATCGGCGTTCTCGAGGCCCCCGAGAGCGCCGGCCGCGTCGCCGTCCTCACGGACGGCGCGGGCGTCTACCACGGACGGGTGGACGACGTCGTCGGCGGCCGCTGGCGCATCGTCGCCCTCGACCGCGCCGCGGTCGTGCTCGAGCGGTCGGGGAGCGGTGAGCGTCTGACCCTGACGCCGGGCGGCGGGTGACGGCCGGTTGCGGCGACAAGCTCGCAGTCGAGGCCGCCCGGACGGTGATGGCGCCCTCCCGCCGCCGCCGCCGCGTGACCGGACCGGGTGCCGCGTGGCGGGCGGGGCGGGCGCGGTCGCCAGGACGGACCCGAATCCTGCGGGCGCCGGTCACGCCGGTCCCGGTCGCGCACTGCCGGCGCTGCGGCGGGTGTTCGAGAACGTCTGCGGGGCGGGTGGAACCGCGTCCTCACTCACGACCATCCCCCGAACGGCCGATAGTCCTTACTGGTGAAGGCTATCCCGCCACGGCCATTTCCCGAACGGCCGCTAGTCCTGCTGGTGAAAGCGATTCTGCTCGCCGCCGCGGTCCTGGCCTCGGGGTGCGCGTCGACCCAGGCGTTCCGGGACGGCGCGTCGGCCGCGCGCGACGGCGACTGGGACGCCGCCGTCGAGTACTACCGCCGGGCCGTGCGCGAAGACCCCGACCGCCCCGAGTACCGCATCGCCCTGCAGCGGGCCATGCTCGGCGCCGCCCGCCACCACGCCGCCGCCGCGGCCGAGCTCGAGGCCCTGGGCGACCTGCCGGGCGCGCTGAGCGCGTACCGGCGCGCCTACGAGCTCGACCCCGCCAACGAGCCCGTCGCCGTCCATGTCGCCAACCTGCAGCAGACCCTGCGCGAGCGGGCGGAGGCGGCGCGGGCGCCGGCCCCCATCGAGGCGATGCGGACCCAGGCCCGCCTCGACACGCGGCCCGCGCTGCTCGACCCGGTGTCGGACGAGCCGCTGGTGATCGAGTTCACCGAGACGAGCCTGCGCGACGTGCTCGACTTCCTCGGCGAGGCGGCGGGCATCGACGTCCTTTACGACCGCGACTTCGAGGACCTGACGCTGTCGGTGACCCTCAACGGCGTGACCTTCGGCGAGGCCCTGTCCCGCATCCTGTCCGCGAACGGCGCGTTCCACAAGGTGGTCGACCCGACGACCATCGTCGTCGCGCCCGACACGCGCGAGAAGCGGGCCGAGTACGAGGAGCAGGTCATCCGCACCTTCTACGTCTCGCACGGCAACGTGGAAGAGCTGGTCGAGCTGCTGCGCGCCCTCGTCAGCCTGCCCGACATGCCGGTCGCGCCCGAGCTGGTGGCGAACCTCCCCGCCAACGCGATCACGGTGCGGGCGACGGCGCCCGTCGTCGCCATCATCGAGCGGGTCCTCGCGGCGAACGACAAGCCGCGGGCCGAGGTCGTCATCGACGTCGAGATCCTCGAGGTCAACCGCGAGCGCGCCAAGCGCTACGGCCTCGACCTGTCGCGCTACGCCATCTCGACCGCGTTCTCGCCGGGGGGCGCGCCGGGCGCGGCGGCGTCGAATGGCGACGGGGCGTCGGCGTCGTCGGGGCTGTTCAGCCTCGACGCGCTCTCCGGCGGCGTCGGCCCCGGCGACTTCTACGTCGGGGTGCCGACCGCGGTCATCGACTTCCTCGAGCAGGACACCCACACCCGCCTCGTGGCGCAGCCGCAGATCCGCGGGCAGGAGGGGGCCGAGCTCGAGCTCAATCTGGGTCAGGACATCCCCGTGCCGACCACCGCGTTCACCCCCCTCGCGGTCGGCGGCGCGTCGTTCAACCCGTTGACGTCGTTCCAGTACCGGCCGGTCGGCGTCATCCTGCGGATGGTCCCGCGGGTGACGTACGAGAACGAGATCATCCTCGACCTCGAGGTCGAGAACAGCACCGTGGGGCCGCCCATCCTCGTGGCCGGCCAGTCGCTGCCGACGTTCGGCACGCGCAAGGTCGTGACCCGCCTGCGGCTCCGCGACGGCGAGTCGAACCTGCTCGCCGGCCTCCTCAGCCAGGAGGAGCGCCAGATCCTCAAGGGCTTCCCCGGCCTGCTGCGCCTGCCCATCCTGCGGCAGCTCTTCTCGGCCAACGACGAGTCGGCGCAGGCCACCGACATCGTCATGCTGCTGACCCCCCGCATCGTCCGCACCCACCGCCTGACGCAGGAGGACGTGGGGCCGATCCACATCGGCACCGGGAGCAACCCCGGCCTCACCGGCCCGCCCCCGCGCATCGCGCCCCGGCCCGACGCCGGGCCGTAGCCGGCGCGGGCCCCCGCCAGTCCGGGCCTCCGGGCGTGAAGTCACACCGCCGGACCCATGTTTCTTGATGCCGCCCACGCCGCACATCGTCCGCACGCATCGGCCGACGCCGTAGCGGCGTGGGGCCGGCCCCGGTTTTTTGACGATAAAACGGGGTTCACCCCTTACAGCCCGGGGGGCGCCGGTCGGGTCCGGCCGTTTCACTGAGCTGCGCGCATCGACATCCCGCGGCGCGGGGCGGGGCCGGCGCCGTTCGGCTGGACCGACCCGGTCATTCGGGCGGCGGTGACGCCGGTCAGACTGGCGCATCTGCTAGAGTTGCGAAGGCCCTGGACGCGGCCTACCCGGCGGCGGAGCGTGCGGCCCCGCGTTGGACGGACCCGGCCCCGGTCGCGCGTTGCCGAAGGCCGGCTTCATGGGTTCGGGAGGGGAGTAGACCTGATGAAACCGACGCTGATTGCGCTTGTGCTCCTCGCCTCGGCCTCATCGGCGGCGTCCCAGGAGGAACGGCCGCCCGCGCGGTCGTTTCGGGGGCTGGTGAGCGAAGTCGCGCAGGTTCCCGACGTCCGCCGGGTCCGCCGGCTGCGGATCGCCGCCGCCGGCATGGCGGCCGAGGGCGCCGACGCGCCGCCGACGTTCGATCTGCTCGGGCAGCGCGTCGTCCCGGGCGGCCTGCGCCGCGAGCGGTTCCCCGAGTTGTCGTACGACCGGCTGGTCGTCGTCGTGCAGGACGTCGACGGGCGCGAGCTCGACTGGCGGCTCGTGCAGAACCCGAGCATCGTGCGGGCCGAGGCGCCGCTGCTGGACGGGCGCCTTCAGGGCGGGACGATCGAGCTCGACAGCGTGGAGATGTCGATCGCCATTCCGGACATGCCGGGCGTCGACCGCGTGTTCCTGTACCGGCCACGGTGGACCGGCTCGGAGTACTGGCTGGATCCGATCGGCCAGGTTCAGGTAGGGCGATAGGCGTGCCGCGAACCGCCGCCCTCCTGCTGCAGGCGTCTTGCGTCGTTCTGACCGCCGCGGGGGTGGCCGCCGAGCCGGTCAGCGTGCTCCGCGCCAACGGTCCGGACGGCAACCGCATCAACATCGCGATTCTGGGGGACGGGTACACCCGCGGGGAGCTCCCCAAGTACGCGCGCGATGTGGAGCGGTTGGTGGACGGCTTGTTCGGCGACCAACCGTTCACCGACTACGCCGCATATTTCAACGTGCGCCGCGTCGACGTCACGTCGAACGAGTCCGGCTCCGACCATCCCGCGCAGGGCGTGTATCGCGACACCGCGCTCGGCACGCACTACGACTGCGCGGACATCCCGAGGCTCATCTGCGTCGACCACGAGGCCGTCCTGGGCGTGCTCGAACGCAGCTTGGCGGAGACTGCGCGCGACCTCGTGATGGTGCTGGTGAACGACGACGAGTACGGCGGCTCGGGCGGCCTCTTTCCGGTCGCATCCACGAACGAGCACAGCGTCGAGCTCATGCTTCACGAGATCGGCCACGGGTTCGGGCTCTTGGCGGACGAATACGCGGGCGGAGGACCGAGCTGCGACAGCTCGGTGGAGCCCCCCGAGGTCAACGTCACCCGCGAGTCGGCGCGGTCGGCGATCAAGTGGTCGTACTGGATCGATCCCGGCACGCCGGTGCCCGCGACGGACCGCAGGCGCGGCGTGGTGAGCGCCTACGAGGGGGCCAAGTACTGCGAGTCGGGGCTGTACCGGCCGACGTTCAACTCGAAGATGCGCGAGTTGAGGATGCCGTTCGAGCAGGTCAATACGGAACAGTTGATCCGCCGGATCTACAACTTCGTCTCGCCGATAGACGCGGTCGCGCCCGCGACGGCCGAGTTGAAGAGGGAGGAGTGCGGGCCGTTGACGCTCTCGGTGAGCACGCCCGCCGATTCCCACGCCCTGCCGGGCACGATCCGGACCCGTTGGAGCGTCGACGGCGAGGCGGTCGCGGCGGCGGGCTCGCTGACCGTGGACACCTGCCGGTTGGCGCCCGGATCGCATCGGATAGAGGTCGAGGTCCGCGACATGACGCCGGCGGTGCGCCGCGATTCCGACGGCGCGCTCGCGGAGCGTTTCCGATGGGACCTGGAGACGGGCGTCAACCGGGCCCCGGTCGCGGCGGGCGGCCTGCCGGATCGAACCCTGGCGCTGCACTCCGCCCTGGCCTTGGACGTGTCGCGGGCGTTCGCCGATCCCGACGGCGACGCGCTGGCGTACACGGCGCGGTCGTCGGCGGCGGACGTGGTGACGGCGCTGGCGGCCGGCGCCCGCGTGACCCTGACCGCGGTGGGCGAAGGCGCGGCGACGGTGACGGTGACGGCGACCGACCCCGAGGGCCTGAGCGCGACGCGGTCGTTCGCGGTGACGGTCGGCGGGCTGCGGGGGCCCTTCACCGACGACCCGCTCGTACCGGGGGTGACGCCCGTCAAGCCGATCCACTTCACGGAGCTGCGAACGCGCATCGACGCCCGGCGGGAAACCGCGGGGCTGGCGCGGTTCAGTTGGACCGACCCGGTCCTGGCACCGGGGGCCACGCCGGTCCGCCTCGTGCACCTGCTTGAGCTGCGGCGGGCGGTGGCCGAGGCGTACGCCGCGGCGGGCCGGGCGGCACCGAGCTGGACGGACGCGGTACCGGCGCCCGGGGCGACGCCGATCAGGGCCGTGCACCTGATGGAACTGCGGGTTGCGGTGCGGGCGTTGGAGTAGCCATGTGGTACGCTGCCTGCGTGAGTCGCAGCGGGCGAGGGTGGGTCGCCGGCGTCGCCGCCGTGTCCATCGCGGCGTCGGGCGCGGTGCGGACGGCCGGGGCCGAGGAGCTGGCGTTCACCATCGGCGGGGGGCGCGTGACCCTGATCGCGGCCGACGTCCCGTTGCGCGACGTGCTCGACGAATGGGCGCGCGCCGGGGGCACGCGGTTCGTCGGGGTGGACGCCGTCGGGGCGTCGCCGGTGTCGCTGCGTCTGGAGGGCGTCGCCGAGCGCGAGGCGTTGCGGCTGCTGCTGCGGCCGGCGGCCGGTTACCTCGCGGCGCCGCGGGCGCCCGCGGTCCCCGGCGCGTCGATCTACGACCGGGTGAAGATTCGCGCCGCGCGGCGCGCCCCGCAACCGGCGTCGGCGCGGGAGCCGGCGCGCCGGGCGCCGCCGCCGGCCCCGGTCCGCGAGGCGCCGGCGCTGTCGGCGGCCGACCAGCGCGCGCGGCTGCAGCGGTTGCTCCGGCCGCCCGCGCCGGTCGAGGCGGCGGCGGAGCCGGCCGGGGACGCGGCGCGGGGGGGCGCGGTGTACGCGCCCACGACGCCGCGGCCGGGGATGATCGTGGAGCCGGCGGCCGTCGATCCGCCGTAGAGTCGGGGTGACGCCGCCGGCCCCTTGCCGAGGATGGAGGTTCCGATGAAGAGAATGCATGGTTCGTGGTTCGCCGGCGCCCTGGCGCTGGCCGTCTTCGCCGGCGTCGTCTACCTGCAGGCCGGCGCGCAGGCCCCCGAGCGGCAGCCGCTCATCACCGAGGCCCTCGTCGACGCCGAGAGCGGGACGCTGACCATCAACGGCTACGACTTCGCGGGCGAGGTGCCGACGGTGACCCTCGGCATGACGCCGCTGCCGGTGCTGTCGGTGACCGAGTTCGGGGTGGTGGCGGGGCTGCCCGAGCTGCTGCCCGGCACCTACCTGCTGGCCGTCTCGTGGACGGACGGGGCGGGCGCGGTGTTCTATCCGACCCTCGGCGCGGTCGGCCCCGCGGGGCCGGCGGGGCCGCAGGGCGACCCCGCCCCGTTCCTGCCCGCGGGTTCGATGCCGCCGATGGCGTACGGCGGGGAAGCGGTGGTCGGCGGCGACCCGGTGAACTCGCCGGACCATGCCGGTTCCGGGACCAATACCCACCTGGGCGGGAGGTCGCTGGAAGCCGTGACGGATGGCAGGGGCAATACCGCAGTCGGCTACCAGGTGCTGCAGTCCCTGACCACGGGCAATGACAATGCCGCTTTCGGCCGCCGGTCCCTGACCAGCCTGGTTGACGGCGACGGCAACCTGTCCATCGGCGCCGCCGCCATGGACAAGGCGGTAAGCGCATCCGCCAATACGGCCATCGGCAAAGAGGCGCTGAGAGAGAATCTCAACGGCGTAGGCAACGTCGCCATCGGGGCCCAGGCGCTCCAGAACAACGGGGGCAACCAGAACATGGCCATCGGTTACCAAGCTCTGTACGGGAGCCGGACCGGCTCGGACAACATCGCATTGGGGTACCGGGCCGGCACCAGGAACCAGTCGGGCAGCAACAACGTGTACATCGGCAACCCCGGCACGAATGGCGATGAGGGTGTCATCCGCATCGGCTCCGAGGGCGTGCATACGAAGACCATTCTGGTGGGCGAGGTGGAAGGCAACATCAACGTCGTGCCGGTGTATCAGTAAGCGCCCCGCCGAAGCGCCTCGTGCAACGAGGCTTGGCCGGTGGATCCGGTCGGACGGCGCCGCCGGTGCACCGGTTGGAGTCGCGCGCGCGGTGATTGCGTCGAGTGAAGTGATTGGGGGGGGCGCCGCGCCTCGGCGGGCGCCCGCCGGCTGGGAGGAGCTGTCGCCATGGGTCGCAGGGAATATGTTCTCGGCCGTCGAAGGCGGTGCGGTGCCGTGCTCGGCGGCCGCTGCTCAACGGCGCTCGTGGCGGCGCTGCTGACCGCGCTGGCCGCCGGCGGGGCGGCGGGGCAACCCGGCGGCCTGTTCAGGGAGGTGGCGCCCGCCGGGGCGGCCGTCGGCCCCGACCTCTCGGCCGTCTCCGATTCCATCACCCTGCGGCGGCGCCTCGTCGCCATCGACTTCGGGCAGCTCACGCCGTCGGCGGACACCGCCGCCGCGGTCCCCGGGGGGGCGCCGGCCGCGCCGTCGGGGGTGCTGACGCTGAACCTGTTCGACGACGCGTCGTTCACCGGCCTCGTCCAGAGCGTGGCGCCGACCTTCTCGGGCGGCTATTCGCTGTCGGGCCCCCTGGCGGGGGTCGAGATGGGGACGATGACCCTGGTGGTGAACGGCGGGGTGGTGGCGGGCACGGTGCGGACGCCCGAGGCGACCTACCGCATCCGCCCGGCGGCCGGCGGCTTCCACGCCGTCAGCGAAGTCGACCTGTCGCGGCTCCCGCCCCTCGGCGAGCCGATCTCCCCCGAACGGCCGGGCCGCGACCGTCCGCCGTTCGGGCCCGACCCCGGCGCCGTCCCGCCGCCGCGCTGATCGCGCGGCCGCCGTACCCAGTCGGGTGCCGTGCCGGCCCGGCCAAACGGGCCGGCGCGGGTGCCGTCCCATCTATCGACAAGCTTGTCGCTGACGCGGTTCGGACTGTTCTGCGCGACAACGCCGGCGAGTAACCGCCCGGGCGCCTACGCACATCGCCTGCCGGGGTTCGGTGGAGGGAGCGGGGCCCGCCGGGGAGGCGGCCCCGCTCCCGGTCGAAAACGCCGCGCCTAGCGGTAGGTGTCGATGGCCGGCAACTGCGCGCCGGTCAGGTCGTCGGGCGGCATGTCGCCGGCCACCGCGGGCATGCGCAGGGTGCCGATGCCGTCGATGGTGGCCTCGATGACCTCGCCGGGCCGCAGGTAGCGGTCGCCCGTCCGGGTCTCGGCCGAGCCGGCGGCGGTGCCCCCGGACGTGCCGTTGTTGATCACGTCACCCGGATACAGGGTGATGATGGACGACGCGTACTCCACGATCTCCCACAGCGAGTGGATCATGTCGCCGGCCTGGGCGTCCTGCAGCACCGTGCCCCCGACGCTGAGGGTCTGGCGCAGGTTCTCCATGGGGTCGCCGTAGAACTCCTTCGGGACGATCCACGGGCCCTGGGGCGCGAACGAGTCGTGGCCCTTGCCGACGAACCAGTCCGAGCGGGTGGCGTTGCCGCCGGGGGGGCGCCCGCCGCGGTCGGAGACGTCGATCGAGACCATGTAGCC
Organism: Vicinamibacterales bacterium; assembly: GCA_963666855.2. Taxonomy (GTDB): domain Bacteria; phylum Acidobacteriota; class Vicinamibacteria; order Vicinamibacterales; family UBA8438; genus JAJEEA01. The sequence goes on along the minus strand of CAXXTG010000045.1, from coordinate 6,479 downwards.
GAAGATGTAGTCCTGCGCGTCGAGTCGCCGACACGTACTTGGCGGGCCGGCCCACCACCGCGCCGAGCTCGACCTCCCAGTCGGTGCGGTTGCGGCCGTAGGGGATCACGACGGGGTCGCCGTTGCCGACCACGGCGCCGCGGCTGGGCTTGAGGAACAGGTAGGGCACGCCGCGCTGCTCCTGCCGCCGCCGGATCTCGGCCGCCCGCTCCTCGGGGGTGCCGGCTTCGTTCACGTGGCTGTAGAAGTTGACGGCGGCGTTCAGGATCTTGCCCGGATACATGATCGGGGGCCGCGTCCGGAGCTCGTCGACGTCGTAGACGAAGTCGGCGCGGTCGTCGCCCAGCCCGTTGGCGACCACGTCGTTGACGATCTCGTACAGCCGGTACTTCAGGCCGTACTCGTAGCGCCCGATTAGCTCGAGCATGTCCTCGGGCATCGGGACCCTCGCGTACTCCGGGTTCGCCTCGAGGGCCAGGTTCGCGATCTCGATGTCGATGACCAGGCTGTCCCGCAGCACGACGCCGACATGCGGCACGCCGTGGATGTCGAAGGTGCCGACCTTGAACGGCTCGACGGGGGTCACGTCGGTCTGGGCGGAGGCCGCTCCGGCGGCGCTGAACGCCGCGAGCAGGCCGAAGATCAGGATTCGTCGCATGCAAGCTCCTCGTTTCGTCGTGTCCGGTGGTTTCGCGAACAGGGCCGCGCAGCCCCAGTTTGGCGCAAACCCTCCTTGTACTCGGCGGGCCGGAGGCTGTCAAGGCGCGCGGGGCCGGCGACACCCGTATACTGATCCCCGGCTCGGGCCGCCGCAGGGCGTCTCCGGGCGGGGATTCCGCCGTCAAGAGGGAGGGACGGTTGCGCTGGAGACGGCTGGGATGGGTCGTGTGCGCCTTCTGTCTCGGGGCCGGTGCAGGCGCCGCGCAGGACGCCGGCGGGGGGCCGGCGGCCCTCCGCGTCTTCCTCGACTGCAACCGCTGCGACTTCGACTACCTGCGGCGCGAGATCACCTTCGTGAACTACGTGCGCGACCGCTACGACGCCCAGGTGCACGTGCTCGTCACGACCGAGAACAGCGGCGGCGGCCGGCTGTACACCCTGGACTTCATCGGCCTCGAGGAGTTCGCGGATCGGGACATCGGCTACAACTACGCGGAGAGCCGGACCGACACCGACGACGAGACGCGCGAGGGGCTCGCCCAGGTCCTGCGGGTGGGCTTCCTGCACTACATCATCGACACGCCGCTGGCCGGCGGCATCGAGATCGGGCCCGGGGGCCGGGGCGGGGTCGGGACGGGCTTCGCGGGCGGCGGGCTCCGGATGATGATGGCCCAGCCCGACGACGATCCGTGGGACTTCTGGGTGTTCCGCCTCAGCACCAACGCGCGGGTGTCGGGCGAGGCGACCCGCCGCCGGCGCGACTTCAACGGGTCGGCGTCGGCGAACCGCACCACCGAGGAGTGGATCGTCCGGGCCGAGATCGACGGCCGGTACCGGGAGAACGTGCACCAGCTCAGCACCGGCGACTTCACCGACGTGCGCACCAGCTATCAGGTGGACGGGCAGCTCGTGAAGAGCCTCGGCGAACACTGGGGCGCCTCGATCCGGGGGGGATCGAGCGCGTCGACCTTCCTGAACCAGGACCGGCGGATCCGCGTGCTCCCGGGCATCGAGTTCAACGTGTTCCCGTACTCCGAGTCGTCGCGCCGCAGCCTGACGTTCGCGTACGAGGCGGGGCTGGAGTCCTACGACTATCTGGAGGAGACGATCTTCGGGAAGATGGCGGAGACGCTGGCCGCGCAGGAGGTCGAGGTCACCTTCGACGTGGAGCAGCCGTGGGGCGACAGCCGGATCCGGCTGCGCTATAACAGCTTCGTGAACGACCTGAGCAAGTACAGCACGTCGGTGTTCGGGAACCTGTCGTTCCGGGTCGTGCGGGGGCTGTCGGTGTTCGCGAGCGCGAGCACCGAGCTGGTGCGCGACCAGGTCTACCTGTCCGGACGGGAGCTGACCGACGAGGAGATCCTGGTCGAGCAGCGGCAGCTCGCCACCGATTCGCGGTACCGTGTCTCGTTCGGGTTCAGCTATACGTTCGGGTCGATCTTCAACAACGTCGTGAACCCGCGGTTCTAGGCGGCCGGGATCGGGACGGCGCGCCCGCCGGGGTGTTCGGCGCGGCGGTGGGGCCGGGATGCTCGGCGCGGTTGCGGCACGGCGGTCGGAAGGGGCTGGGCGGTAAACCCGTCTGGCGGGGGGCGAGCCGCACAGGCGAGGGCTCCGGGGCCGGAGAGATGAGCAGAATCTACGTCCTCCACGAGAACGACGAATGGGTCGAGCCGCTGCGCACGGCCCTCGACGCGCGCCGGCTGCCGTTCGACGAGTGGTTCCTCGACACCGGGGTCGTCGACTTCGGCACCCGGCCCCCCGACGGGGTGTTCTACAACCGGATGAGCGCCTCGTCCCACACCCGGGGCCACCGGTTCGGGCCCGAGTACGCGGCGGCGGTGCTCGCGTGGCTCGAGCGCCACGGCCGGCGGGTGCTCAACGGCAGCCGGGCCCTGCAGCTCGAGATCAGCAAGGTCGCCCAGTACGCGGCCCTCGACGCGCACGGCATCCGCACCCCCCGCACCGTGGCGGTGGTGGGGCGGGAGGAGATCGTCGCGGCGGCGTCGTCGCTGCCGCCCCCGTTCATCACCAAGCACAACCGCGCCGGCAAGGGCCTCGGGGTGCGGCTGTTCCGCGACACGGACGCCCTCGCCGAGTACGTCCGCGGCCCCGGGTTCGAGCCGTCGGTCGACGGCGTGACCCTGCTGCAGGAGTACATCGAGTCGCCGGACGCGACTATCACGCGGGTCGAGTTCGTCGGGGGCCGCTTCCTCTACGCGGTCGAGGTCGACACGAGCCAGGGCTTCGAGCTGTGTCCGGCCGACGCGTGCCGGGTCGACGACGCCTTCTGTCCGGCCGGCGACGCGGGGGCGTCGCTGTTCCGCATCGTCGAGGGGTTCGAGCATCCCCTCGTGGCACCCTACGAGCGCGTGCTGGCCGACAACGACATCCACGTCGCGGGCGTCGAGTTCATCGTCGACCGCGACGGGACGGCGTACACCTACGACATCAATACCAACACCAACTACAACAGCGGGGCGGAGCTCGCCGCGGGGGCGTCCGGGATGGGGGCCCTCGCGGACTGCCTGGGGCGCGAGTTGCACGCCCTGCGCCGGGCCGCCTCGTAGGAGTCTGCGCCGTCGAACGGTGCAGACTTCCAGCGGGTTGGTTGGGTACCCACGGGACCCGCGGGCGACGATGGGCGGGCTGGGCCGGTATCCGGCCGACCCTGCCCGGTTGGACCGGTGCCGGCCGGCGGCACCCTTACCCGGACCGGTTCGCGCCGCCGCCCTGCGGCGTCCCCGCCCGTGACTCACGACGAGGGGTCGTCCGGCGGTGCCGGCCGGTCATCCCGGCGACGGGCGCGGTGATGCGGCGGACCCGCGTTCCGCCGCGGCGGGCGTGAGTCGCCGACGGGCCGGGCGAGGGTGTAGAATCTGCATGTGACTTACCGAGCGGAGCGCGTCCGCGGCCGGTGCGAAAACGGCGCGGCGCGACAAGGAGACGGGGAGGGAGACATGATCGGAACCCATGCCGGCGGCCGGGGAACGGCTGGCCGGTTCCTGCGGTCGGCGGTGGGCGCGGCGCTGGTGATCGTCGCCGGCGCTACGCTGGCGTCGGCCCAGCCCGGCGTCGACCCGTCCGAGGTGCCCGACCTCGACGGCGTGTGGAACGGGGGCGGCGGGGTCCGGCCCGTGAACGGCCCGGCCATGCCGTGGGTGCCGGGCGAGAACTTCCCGGTGCTGAACGAGCGCGGGCTCGCCTTCCAGTCGATATTCGACGAGGCGATCGCCCCGAAGTACGACTGCGTCCCGTCGGCGTCGCCGGCCCTGCAGTACGACCCCTACATGATGGAGGTCACGCAGTGGCCCGACCGGGTGCTGTTCCGCTACGAGAAGGACGACCAGATCCGCACCGTCTGGCTCGACGGCCGCGAGGCGCCGGCCAACGAGTTCACGGTGCAGGGCTTCTCGACGGGGCGCTACGAGGACGGCTCGCTGCACGTCGAGACGACGCACTTCGTCTTCGACATCACCGGCTTCGACGACTACAACGGCATTCCGTCGTCGCAGCAGAAGCGGGTGACCGAGCGCTACTGGCGGGAGGGCGACGAGCTGAAGCTGACCCTGACCGTCGAGGACCCCATGTTCCTCCGCGAGCCGGTGTCCTACACCACCCGCTGGCTGCCGGCGCCGGAGGGCTACAAGCTGCAGCTCTACGGCTGCGACGCCGAGCAGGCGGGGCATCCCCGCCGGTTCCTGATTCCGAGGTACCAGTAGGCCCCGAGCCGCCGAACGCCGGCACGACCGGCGGGGCGGCGGGCGACAGTCGCCGGGTCCCGCCGCCGAGTGAGTTTCGAGTTGACGAGGAGGACATCGTGAGAACTATCTTGTGGATTGCCGCCGCCGCGTTGCTGGTCGCCATCGCGGCGCCGACCATCGCCCACCACGCGAGCGCGCCCTTCTACGACCCCGAGAAGCAGGTCGAGGCGGTCGGCGAGGTGACGCGGTTCGTGTTCCGGAACCCCCACTCGTTCCTCTACGTCGACGCGCCGGGCGACGACGGCGAGGTCGTGCACTGGGAGATCGAGATGGGGGCCGCGGTCTCCATGAGCCGGCGGGGTTGGACGCCCGCGACCATCCAGGCGGGCGACCAGATCAAGGCGGTGGGGCAGCCCTCGCGGGCGCCCGGCACGTTCGGCATGTGCTGCGCCGAGTTGACGCGGCCCGACGGCTCGCCGATCCAGCCGTAGCCGCAGGCGGAAGAACACATCCCGCGCCGTCCCGTGCGGCGCGGGAACCGCCTGCCGCGCGGCCGCCGCTACGGTCGGCTGTCGGGTGCGGGTGCCTTGGGCGTCCCTGCCGCCCGGGTGCCGATCCGGCGGTCCGGTGGGGCATGGGAGCCGTCGGTTCGCTGGTGCCTGGGACCCGGCCCGGTTAGGGTGCCCGGCTGCCGCGCGGGTGCCGCTACGGCGCGGGCGCACCGTTCGAGCCCGCCGCCTCCGCCGCGTCCGGCGGGTACCAGAAGCGGGAATGGCAGCTTTCGCACGCAGCGTCGAGGCGGTCTCCCGATTCCAGGAGGGCGTCGACGCTGCGCGCCCTCACCGCCTCCAGCACCACCACCCCGGCGTCGTGCAGCTCGCGGCCAGACCGCAACCACGCGTCGTACTGTTCGGCCACCCGCACCGCGATGTCCGCCGGCTCGAGGTCGATGCCCGGCAGCTCAGACACCGAGTCGGCCGCCGCTATCGGCCGCCCCTCGATCTGCAGCAGGTTCCCCGACTCGATCAGCCGCACCGCGTGGTGCTCCAGGGCCAGCCAGTCCTCGTCGCTGTCCGGCACCTCCCGGTCAATCCCCTCCCGGGTCGACGTGATGACCACCGCGTCCCAGACCGCGTCGGCGGCGGGGTCGACCACCGCCCGCATCAGCTCTTCGACCGTGGTCGTCGGCTGGAAGTCGGGCTGCGGACCGGGGCCGGGCTCGGGGGCGTCGCCAGCGCAGCCGGCAAGACCGGCCAGGACCAGTGCCAGCGCAGTGTGCGGCAGCATTCTGCACAAGCCCGGTGTCGAGTCAGAAAGCGCGGCCGGCCGCGACAATGGTGTCTTGCGAAGGCTCGGCGCGGGCAACCGACGGATCCACATGCGCCCAGTGTAGCCCAGATGGCTGGGTGCCGGACGGATTGATCGATGAGCCCCTACACCCATAGACCTCGCTCCGGGACCGCGCTCCACGTGAGCGGGGCCCCCGGCCGCGGGCACGCGGTCCCTCTCTGCGAGGGTCTGCCATGACCCTGCCGGGCGGAGCCGCGGACAAGCTCGGCAACCGCTACGAGACGTGGTGGACCCTGTCCGAGTTCGTGCGCATGCCCCGAGGCAAGACCGAGGCTATCCGCATCGAGGATGGTCGTCGTGTGTCGGGAATTCGACTGGCACAACGACTCGCGCCTGCGACGACTCCTGCCCGACTCGCACGCGCAGGTCGACGTCACGCAGTTCACCAACGGCGAGGTCAAGCGGATTCTCAACGATGCCGGCTTCCGAGTCGAGGCCTTCAGAGACCGCCAACTGAAGATCCTGGCCTTGCCACAGAACCTCTCCAATCTTCCTTGAAGCCGATTTCGACCCGTCGGCGACGCCGACCTTCGTCACCGCCACCGATATCTTCGACCGGTACTGGAACTTCAAGTGCCGGGCGGTCGAAGAACGGTTTCCAGACACCGGCGGTCACTGGACCGCCGTGATGAACGCGCTCTGCGACGAGATGACGGCCGGCCAGCAACTCTCTGTCGCCCGGGAGAGGCTGGATGGCTTTACAGGGCGAGCAGAAGGTGGTTCCCCGTGTAGGTATCGCGCCGCCGCAGTTCGGAACTCGAT
>CAXXTG010000044.1:0-3688 GCA_963666855.2 Vicinamibacterales bacterium | reverse complement strand
CCGGCCAATAATAGGTGCCCCCCAGGGGCGAGGAGAGGGAGACGCCGATGACCGGCTTTCTCGGGACGCGGGCGGACATCTTCGTGGATACGGCGATGGTGGTCTTCGCCGCCGCGCCATTCCTGATGGCGTACGCGCTGCGCCTCGCGGCGCAACGGCGCTATCGCGCCCACCGAAAGCTGCAGATCGGCGTGCTGCTCGCGGCGATTGCGGCCGTCCTGCTGCTGGAGGGCAGCATCCGGTTCGGCCAGGCCGTCGAGGCGTTCACCGTGAGCGCATACTACGGCACGGCGGCCATGGCCGGTCTCTTCGCCGTGCATCTCGCCGTCGCGGTCCCGACCTTCGTCGTCTGGTGCGTGCTGGCGGTCCTGTCGCGGCGACGCTTTCCCGGCGCCCTGCCGGGCTCCTTCAGCTCGCGGCACCGGTTCTGGGGCCGGCTCACCTTCGCGGGCCTGTGGCTCACCTGCCTGACCGGCGTGGGCCTCTACGTGATGAGCTTCGCGCTCTGACGGTCTCGCGGTCTCCTGCGGGGATGCGGAATCGCAAGCGGAATCGCGAAACCGGCTCAGTTGTTCGCGGCGCCGGCGTTTATCCACTGCTTGATGACGTCGATCTGCGCGGTGGAGAGGGCCGCCGCCCCCACCGGCATCAGGTCGCCCACCATGCCCGCGCGGCCGTCGAGCTTGTGGATCAGATAGCTGTTCTCGGCGTCGTTCGGCGTCACGAGGTCGAGGGCGACCTGGGTGCTGGGGACGTTGACGAGGTTGGCGTAGGACTGTCCCGCGGTGAGATCGAGCCCGGCTTCGGTGGCGTGGTCGCCGTGGTGGCCGATGCAGGACGCGTCGAATACGACGCTCTGGATGCTCGACAGGGTCGGCTGCAGCCCGCCCGGCGTCGGCGTCGGGGTCGTCGGCGCGGTGGGGGAATCGCTCCCGCAGGCGGCGGCGCCGACGACGAGAAGAAGCAGCGCGGAACGAAAGGGTGTCGCCATGACGATAGCGTAGTCGACGCCGGCCGGCGGGTCCAGCGACCAGGGCGAAGTCAGGCGCTTCATCGGGGAAGATGTTCCGGCATCCGCCGCGAGGGGTCCGTGCTCACAAGTAGAGGTGCAACTGCGCCAGAAACGTCCGCGTGCGCAGGCCGCTGGCCGGCAGGCGGTCGCGGTAGTACGACAGGTTGACGTGCCAGTGGGTCCGCGGGTAGAAGTCGAGGCCGTACGCCAGGCGGCGGACCTCGCCCCGCGGGTCGGTGTCGGTCCAGCGCCACTGCGGCGACAGGCGGAGCCACAGGCCCCGGAACGTCTCGAGGGACGTCTGGTTGGCGAAGATGTAGGCGCGGCGGCTCGTGCCGAGCGCCTGGGACCGGACGTCGACGTGGGTCCAGGTCGTCAGCCGCGCCGCCGGGGCGTAGCCGAAGGACAGGCCGGTGTCGGTGCTCCGGGGCATGACCCGCGACTCGCCGCGGTACAGCACGGACGCCGCGACGACCGTCCGCGGTCCGAGGTCGAACTGCCACCGGCCGGCCGCGGTGAGGGCCTGCCGACCGTCGTCGTCGACGAGCGACTCGGCCCGCCCGGGGCCGACGGAGACCTGCACCAGCGTCCGGTCCGTCGACACGCCCACCTCGACCCCGTAGACCTGGTCGTCCTGGGCGAGGTCCATCCGTTCGCGCGTGAACGACGTGTGGTCGGCGAACCGGACCCCGTAGGCGGGGAGGAAGCGCCCGCCCCGCACGTCGACCCCCTCGGCGACCCGGTACGAGACCCAGTGCTCGTAGGAGATCGGCCGCGCGCCGCCGAGGGCGGGGTGCCGCCCGATGGTGCCGTACGCGGTCCACCGGTCGCGCCGCCAGGCGGCCTGGAGATCGAGGTTCATCAGGAAGTTGCGGTCCGGTATCTCGCGGCCGGGCACATCGACGTCGACGTGGGAGGGCCGGATGTCGAGACCGAGCTGCAACGGGCTCTCGCCGTCGAGCAGGCCGAAGAGGAAGCCCTCCTCGCCCGGGGCGCCCCCGCCGGCCCCCTGCCGGCCGAAGGTCGAGATCTCTTCCCTCGACAGCGACCGCCCGTACGGCGTGAGGAGTCCGCCCCCCGAAGCCGAATAGTGGCAGGCGGTGCAGCGGGGGTACTGCTTCGACAGGAACGTCGGCTCGGCGGACGCGACGTGCGCTCCCCACCCCCCGAGAAGCGACGACAGGGCGGCGAGGGCGACGATCCACGGGCGACGCGGCCTGCGCAGCCCTGCCGTTCCCGTCATGGGGCGCCGTCCGGGGGCGCCGCCCCGCCCCGGGCTTCGAAGGTGACGGTGACCTCGACGGCGTCGCGGACGCCGACGCCGAGATAGCGGGGAGGCGGAATGTCGAACGCCTCCAGGCTGAGCGGGAACGCCGCCTCGACCCGCATTCGTCCGTCACCGCGGCGCAGCTCGGCCTCGCCCTCGATGGCGCGCCGGACCCCGTGCAGGGTCAGCGTGCCCGAGAACCGCGTCTCCCGTCGCCCCGCCCGGTCCGGGGGCGGATCGGCGAGGACGATGCCCGAGAGGACGGCCTGCCGGAAATCCGCGCCGCGCTCGACTTCGAGGTAGCGGGCGCGGAGATGGTCGTTGCGGAGCGCGATGCCGGTATCGAGGGTGGCGAGATCGACCCGCAACTCGCCCGACCACGACGCGCCCGCGGGAGCCGAAGGCCGGAGGGCGCCGGCCAGGGACGACGTGACCGCGTCGAACGCGCCGCCGACGGTCATGCGGCAACGGACCCGCACGTCGCCGGACGCCACCGTCCACGCCCCGACGCCCGACGCGGCCTGGGCGCGGGCCGGAACGGGAGCGCCGGCCACGAGAACGGCCGCGACGAGGGCCGCGCACGCGACGCCTGACGCCCCCGATGACGAGCGGGGCGCCATCATCCGCGCGAATGCCGCCATGAGGGCCGTGCCGGGGACGCCCGGCGGCCTGCGCCGCCGCCCGGAAGACTCCGCGCGCGCGCCGCACGTGGCCGCAGGGCACCGCCGGAGTGACGCGGCCACGGCGCGGACTCCTACCGCTCCAACCGCTCAAGGGCGTCGAGGAACACGCTCCAGGGCACCGGCTCGCCGTGCACCGGGGCCAGCGTCTCCACGTCGAGGTTCATGCGCTCCACCTGCGTGTGCAGGGCGCGCATCGACGGCAACTGCGCCGGCCTCGGCGGCTCGTGGTGTGTCGAACAGCGCCGACTGGAACGCGATGCGCTCGGCCGGCAGGTACGCCATCAGCATCCCCGCGACGTGCCGGAGCGGCTGCACGTAGTAGACGCGCAGGATCCGGTCGTTGTCGGTGATGACGTAGTTCTCCTGGACCGCCTCGTAGTTGTAGCCCTCGGCGAGCTCCGTCGGCGGCCACTTCGAGACGATGTCCGGCTTGATCGTCCGCGGCTCGTAGGTCAGCACGTCGTGGTTCAGGAACTCGAGGTTGATCATGTGGGTGACGATGGTCGACCCGACGTGCAGGTAGGTGCGCAGCCCCCCGATGTGGTCGAAGTGCGGGTGCGACGCGATGACCCACCGGATGGGCTTGCCGGGGGCGAGCTGCGTGATCCGGTCGATGACCTTCAGGCTCCACTCCTCGTCCCCGGGGGCCTCGAAGACGGCCACGAAGTCGCTGAACTCGATCATGTAGCTGGCGGCCGGATTGCCGCCGAGCCGGTACACCCCGTC
>CAXXTG010000043.1:0-14205 GCA_963666855.2 Vicinamibacterales bacterium | reverse complement strand
TGTTCTGGCGCAGGCTTGCCCGCGCCGGTTCAAACGCCGTCTCGGAAGGGCTGACGGACGCGGAGTTCGAGGCCCTGCACCTTGAGACTCCGCTCGAGGACTACCTTCTGGACCGCGCCCGAAGCGGTCTCTCGATCGTGTTGACGGGCAACGCGGGCGACGGCAAGACCCACCTCGCCAAGGCCCTGCAGCGCCGGCTCGAAGGCGATGCCGACCGTTTCGAGTTCGCCTTCGACGCCACGGCGATGATGAACAGCGAGGAGGGCGTCGCGCCCATCGTCGAGCGCTGGCGACAGGCGCGAGAGTGCGGGCAAGCGCCTAGTTCTCGCCATCAACCAGTACCCGCTGTACATGCTCCGCCGACAGCTTCCCGACGCCCTGCCGGAGGTGTCGAAGAGCATCGAGCGGCAATGGAAGACGCGGTTGACGTCGGGCGAAGTCGGCGACACCGCGGCCGGCGACTCGTTGCTGCTGGTCGATCTCTCGCTCCGAAACCCGCTGTCGCGGGATTTCGCCCGTCGCGTCCTCCAGAGGATGCTGTCCGATCCCGCCGTACGGCGGCACGCCGCACGGGGCACCGACCGGAACTTCTCGCTCAACATGGAGCGCCTCGCCAGCGCCCGGGTTCAGGAAAGGCTCTTCGAGCTGTTCGACCGGGTGATTTCGTCCGGGCGGCGGACGACGATACGCGAGCTCTGGATACTGACCGCCCGCCTGCTCTTCGGCACCTCGGAGGACGCGGCGGAAGACGAGGTGCCCGACGCTCCGTCGGCCTGGTATTCCGAACGGCTCTTCGCGCCCGACGCACGCTTCCCTTTGATCGAGGCGCTGCGCGGCGTCGCCGATCCAGCCGGGGTATCGCATCCCCACGTCGATCGGCGTCTCGAGGATTCCGACGGCACGCGGGCAGGCGAATGGCTTGCCGGCGGCGAGCCGCCGCCGCCGCTGCCGTCGCCGGCCGCGGCGCTCGGTCTACGTAGCGAGGATCGGGAACGGTACCGGACCCGCTTCCTCGCCCTGAAACGGCGGTTCTACTTCGAGCATGCGGACGGCGGCGACAACGTCTTCAGGCTCGACCACGGGTCGCATGCCCGCTTCCACGAGCTGCTGCGGACTCCCGAGGACGACGCCGGGCACTTGAGGGTGCTGATCGAGGCGATCAACCGCTGCTACTTTCCTGACCATTTCGGTGGTATCGCGGAGAAGCTGTGCCTATGGATCGGCCACCGTCTGGACGAGCAACCGACCAAGAGCTTCGTGGCGGGTGAGTGCATTCCGGGCGAACGCCTGTGCATCCAACGACCGGAACCGCCCGGTGCTCTCAGGGATGCCTTCGCGTACGTTCCAGATCACCTGATCCTGAGCCAGAAGCGGCGGCAGGGGGACGTCTCTCGGAACGGGTTGCTTCGCATCGACGCGGCCTTGTTCCGCGCCCTTTCCGCCGTGCGCGGCGGTTTGCCCCGTCACCTCATCGACCCCCGCGAGATCAACCGGCTCGACGCCTTTATCGACCGCCTCCGCCGTGGTGCGCCATCGCCGTTGCCCGATTTTCTCGTTTACAACGGGGAGCACGTCACGTCGAGCGCGGTGAAGATGTCCACTGGTTTCGATCGCTATCTGGACGCCCGCCGCCTCTGACTAGTCGGACAAGTGATCATGAACAAGAAGCAGGCTCATTTCGAGGCCCTCGGCTACGAACCGCTGCGCATGAAGCCCGCTCACTTCGCGTCGGGGTTCTTCCTGACGTTGAGCGAGGAAGGCCACGCGAACGAGCTCCTGAACAGGGTCGCTGTGACCAAAGCGGGCAAGGGTCTCCTTGAAGAGTACGCCCCCGAGAAGGTTCTGGCTCGGCTCCGGAAAGACAAGCTGATCGCGGAGACGATGACGCAGGCGGACGTCGAGTTGCTCCGCATACAGGTGAACGGGGTCGTCAACAACGACGACGCCATGTACCCGGCGTTCAAGCCGTACCGACCGCAGGGCAACGACTACACGTTCATTTCGCCCCGCTTGCTTACCACGACACCCCGGACCGACGGCTACGCCGGCCACTTCGTGGCGACCGTGCTCACTGCGAACTGCGCCGGGAGGAAAGTTATCGAGTTCGCGCGCGCGGTCTCTGCCGAGTCGCCGGGCACGCTGGAGCACTTCCTGAACCCGTTGCTTCCACACGGTGAGGGCGAACCCGTCAGGCTCGCGGAGACCTACGGGAGCAGGTACGGCGAACTGACTCCGGCGCGCATCAGCCATGTCGCCCGGGAGATGCAGACCCAGACCGACGCCTTGGCCCGCCTGTGCGGGAACCTAGACGACCACGGCCACTACACGCGGATTCGGTATCTGGTGATCGGCCTCCTGGCTTGGCTAATGAGCCACCTTTTGAGGACCGCCGCCGTCAGCACTGCCGACCCGTTGCTGTTGTTCGACTTCGGCGACCAGAAGGGCGGACCCATGCGGTCGCAGAGCCAGACGTGCTACGCGCGCCTTCGGGAGACGGTGAGAAGCGCCTATCGCGACCTCGCTGCCGCCGGCCGGTTCAGTACCAACCCCGTTGCGGAGGGGGTGTTCGCGCGGCGGAACCGAGAGGAGGGGGACAACTTCTGGTTCCTTGAGGAACACTTCCGTGATCTCGCGGTGCGCATGGGCTACGCTCAGCCCCGCGCGTCCGGCGTACAACAAAAGCACTTCGAGCTCCAGCCCGACACGATACGGATGCTCATGCTGAGCATCCTTGACCAGGAGGCTGCAAGCCCCGCCAGCTTCGAGAAGGTCTGCGCCCGACTCAGGGACACGTGGAGGATCGTGGTCGGCGGCGTCGGCACTGACCCCGAGACGTTGCGGCAGCAGGGCTATTTCGGATTCGACGAGGCGGATCTCCAGCGCAATGCCGTCGCGTTCGCAGACCGCCTGAAGAGCCTCAATCTCGCCGTCGAACCCTCCGACGGGCTCGTTCTCTGCTCCAGAGACGTCGGGGAGGTGTCATGAGCGGCGAGGACTATATCGCCCGGGCGGCGGCGCTGCAGGTCGTGCGTGCCGCGCGGGAGGGCGGTCACTTCTTCTGCGAGCAGCTTCCGGCGATGGATGTCGAGCGCTTCCTGGTGGCGCTCGACGAAGATGCCGCCGATGTCACGGCCGTTTCGCTCGCCCTCGTTGGTTACGGGCCGTCCGACACCGACCTGCGTGATCGACTCGATGCTCGGAAGCTCGCCGTCGGCGACGTCACGACCGACCTTCATGTCGCGGCCCGTTGGCGGAACGAGCCGGATATCCACCCGAACATCGTTGCGCTTGCGACCGGCCGTCATCCCGGGGTCAGCACCCTTGCGCATTTTCCCCAAGGCGAACCCCGCGTGTTTGCGCGGGATCTCCTGCGGTGGGCGCGGACGCCGCAGGCGCAACTCGTGGCAACGCCGCCGCAGGCGGCCCTCCTGCAGGTCCTCGCGGAGGATGCCGACCTGTCGCCGCTGGTGTCGCTGACCGGCGTCGCGGACTTCCTCGCCACTTGGCGGGAATTGCGGACCGATGACGAACTCGGCGCCCCCCGGCAGGCGCTGCCGCGGCTCGGCATTCTTCCCGACCGCAACCTCCTGAGTGCGGCGAACGATGTCGCAGACCGCCTCCTGAAGAACTTCAACCTGACGCGGGATATCGCCAGGATGCCGGGCAGCGGGCTCGACAAGATTCGCCAGAGGGTGAATCGAGGGAGCCCCGACGAACGACGCCGGGGGGAGCGGGTGCTCGAACGCGCCGAGACGATTCGCCGCGTCGGCGACTTCGACGCGTACGGCGGTCTCGACTACGAGGAGGCGGCCGGAGTCTTCAAGCCCACTTCGCGACCGGCGCCGCCCCCGGAGGAGCCGGACGATCCGCCGCAGCCGGGGGTCCGCGACGGTCGCGCGGTGACGAAAGACGGCGGGGAGTTGCTCATCGACGGCGAGAACGACGCGCTGGAAGGCGTCGTCGACCGCATCCGAGACGCCCTGACCGAGGCCGTCGACGGAGATCAGGACTCCGCGAGCGGCCACTACGAGCTCGGCGGTGACGAGCGGCGGTTCGAGTTCGACGTTGAGCGCGAGGTCCTGACCTGGGTCCGGTTCTTTTGCTCGGCCGACGCCTGGGGAGGTTTCTTCGAGGCGCGCACCGCGTCCTTCGAGGACGCCCTCCGCGACTACCGCCAGTGCGAACCGACGCTTTTCGCACCTCTGCAGCGATCTATTCCGCACGACGGCCAGGCGTACGACGTCCGTTCGCTCATCGCGGCCATGCAGGGGGAGCTGACCGGCGGCGGCGTGACGACGGAGGATTTGTGCGGCCTCTGGGACGGCATCGTCGCCGCGCGCGTGAAGGTGCTCGGCCATCTCGACATCCTGATCCACCAGCCCATGCTGGCGCTCGCCGGTCAGGCCCAGCTCCGCGCGGACGTCTCGGCGCTCCTCCGGGCCTGGGAACGGCTCTACGCCGCGCTCGCGGAGCGCCATGGGGCGATGCACGAGATCGACCACGCCTGGACGCAGTTGCTCTTCGAAGCCGTCGCGTCGCTCGACATCGTCCAGATCAAGACGACCGCGGGCACCGGAAGGACGTCGTGGAAGGCCGTTCTGCTGCCCACGCATCCGCTGCACCTGTGGCGCTACGAGCGGATCGCGGCGCTCGCCTGGGGCCTGGAGCTGGAAGGCATGGACCGCGAGGCCGTGCTCGAACAGCTCCGGAAGCCCGAGCACTACCTCGGCGTCGTCTATCTCACCAGCCTTCCCGCCGGCAGGGGCGGAAGCCAGCCCCTGCCCGTCGCGCGCGACTACCGGGGGCTGGCGGTCTTCGAGAACCTGCGCAACGCCTACAGCGGCGACGACGGGGTCGACGCCCTGCAGCACTGCGTCCGGCAGTTCGCCCAGATCTACGTGAACCACGTGCGGCCTCTGCGCCTCGCGCTGATCAACCCGCCGAACGCGAGCCGCACGCTGGTGACGCTGCTCAACCGAGGTCGCGGGCTGCCGGCTTCGCGGGCGGCGCTGTCCGTCGACATCTATGCTACGCCCGACCACGAAGCCCGCCTCCTCGGCGCCCGCCGGTTCTCGACCAAGGATCGGGACCAGCTCGAGGAGCACATCGCCGCGGGCCGGCTGGAATTGCGCGTCAACGAGGACATCCGGCCGCTCGAGGACCGGCTGCTCGCGCTACGGGACAATCCCGTTCACATCGTCGCGGTGTTCGACGAGGCGACCACCGCGATGCGGCACCAGCCCGGAGGAGTCAACTTGTTGCCGATGAGCCCGTTCGCGATCCGTCGACGCATCGGGTTTCAGGGGATCCACCGCAAGGTGGAGCTCCGCCCGTCCCTGGACGAATCGGTGTTCCGCTCGTTCTACGACATGGTGGGGAAGCTCCACGGCGCCCACGCGAGCCAGACGCCCCAGGCCTCCGCCGACGCGGAACGCATGGCCGGCCACATCGCCGGCACCCTGACCCACGATCCGCCCGCCGCGTTCTGGTTCTTCTTCGCCGACCGGGCGCTGCCCACGCCCGGCCGCGTCAGGGCGGCCCGGGTGTTGGAGCGCCAACACGGGCGGCGGCGGTCCGTCTGCTACGACATCACCTACGAACGCCTGGCTCTCCTGCTGAGGTCTCCGCTCGACCACTTCAATCTCCGCTTTTCCGCGGCCGAGCTTCAGGAGCTGCTCGAAGAGGGCGTCGCCCTGGTCGGCGACGGTCTGATCAGTCTCTTCAAGGCCGACGCGCAACCCGATACCGCGGGCGTCCGAGGCTTCGCGGGCATGCTCATCGCCGCCCGCGACTATCGGGTTCGCCACCCCGGCGCCCTCGTGGTGTCGGTCGACACGAAGCTCGCGCGCCTTTGGCTCCGTCTCGCCGATACCGCTACCGCCGAACGCTGCGATCTCCTCGCGCTGCGCCGCGCCGACGGCGTGCTGACCGTGGACGCCATCGAGGTCAAGACCGCCAGCGGCGACGCGGGCGTGCAGCAGCCGGAAATCGAGAAGGCGACCAATCAACTCATGGCCACGTTGGCCGCGATCCAATCGGGCGTGGACGAGGGGAGAGAACAGTCCGGAGAACCGCCATCACCCCTCGCGGCGCCCCGGCAGGAGATGCTGAAGGAGGTGTTCGTTTCCGGCTGCCAGTCGCTGACCGCCTCGCCGGAGGACCGAACGCGGTGGGCCCACTGGCTCCAGGTCCTGTTTCGCCAAGAGGAAGGGGCGGACGAGATTCGGTTGCGCGGTACGGTGTATGCCGTCGAACTGGGTAGCAACAAGCCGTCCCAGGACGACGACCTGCGGGGCGCGCCGTACGAGATCGCGGTCTTCCGACTCCGGGAATCACGCATCCAGGCCTTGCTCTCTCCCGCCTCGGACTCGCCGTCCGAAGGCGGTGGCGGCGAAGATCCCGACGGGCCGCCCCCCCGCGCCGCGTCTCCGGCGCCTCCGTCAGCGCCGCCGCTGGTGCATGGTGAAGACGGCGGCGGGAACGCGGTCGCACTCGCGGAATCCCAACCGTCGACCCCGCCTTCCGGCGCGGCGACAGAGACCGTCCGCGGGGATCCGGGTATACGGTTCACGGTCGGCTACAGCGCCAGCGCCGGCGAACGGAAGCCGTACTGGCTGCACCCCAGCAACACCCGACTGAATCAGCTCAACATCGGCGTCGTCGGCGATCTCGGGACCGGCAAGACGCAGTTGACCAAGGCGTTGATCCACCAGTTCACGCGCCACGCGGCGCAGAACCGCGGCCACGCGCCCAAGTTCCTGATCTTCGACTACAAGCGCGACTACACCAAACCGGACTTCGTCGACGCGGTCGGTGCCCGTGTCGTGGCCCCGCACCGCATTCCCCTCAACGTGTTCGAGCTGCCCGCCGCCCGCGGACACTTGCCGGCGGCGCGTCTCGGGCGCGTGAAGTTCCTGAACGACGTTCTGCAGAAGATCTACGGCGGCATCGGTCCCCGGCAGCGGAACCACCTGAAGACGGCGGTCATGCGGGCCTACGAGGCCGACGCCGACGGAGCGCCGACGCTGAAGGAGGTGCTGCGCGAGTACGCCGACATCGTCGGCGACCGGGTGGACGCCCCCTACAGCATTCTCTCCGATCTGGTCGACCTGGAGGTCTTCGTGGAGCGCTCCGCCGAGGCGGAACGCTTCGATGAGTTCTTCGCCGGCGTGACCGTCGTCGATCTCGCGGCTCTCGGCATCGGCGAAAAGGAACGGAACATGCTTCTCGTGCTGTTCCTGAACCTGTACTACGAATACATGATCAACCTCGTCAAGCAACCCTATCTCGGCCGCGATCCGCAGCTCCGCTTCATCGACTCCATGCTTCTGGTCGACGAGGCCGACAACATCATGAAGTACAACTTCGATGTCCTGCGCCAATTGCTGCTCCAGGGCCGGGAGTTCGGCGTGGGTGTCGTGCTCGCTTCCCAGTTCCTGTCGCACTTCAGGACCCGGGAAACGGACTACACGGAGCCGTTGTTGACTTGGTTCATCCACAAGGTCCCGAACGTCACTTCGAGGGATCTCCAGAGCATCGGACTGAATCGGTTGGCTTCTTCGACTGTCGATGCGGTCAAGTCGCTGGATGTCCACCACTGTCTTTACAAGACTCTGGACGTTCCCGGTCGCTTCATGCAGGCGCTGCCGTTCTACGAAATCGTGGGTCGTTCCACGACATGAACAGGGGTGCCCGAGCCGGCGGGCCAATTAGACCGGAAGGAGCGGAGATGTCGTTGCGGGTGTTCACGAGGCGGTCGAGCGTCGCGGCGGTCGCGGTCGGCGCGCTCGTGGCGGTCGTGCTCGGTTCGCTCCCGGGTGTGCGCTGGGGTCTAGCGGCCATCACCGGACTCCCGGCGGGGGCGACCGTGCTCGGCGTGTCCTTCGCCGCGCGAAACGAGTTGTTCCGCACGCGGCCGCGTCCGTGGGGACCCGTCCCATGGAGCGGCGCGTGGTTCGTCGGCTACTTCGTCGCGACGCTCCCGGCGTTCACCGTGACTGCGTTTCTCGAATTGAACTGGGCGACCAGAGTGACCATCCAGTTGCTGCTCTTTCTGTCGGGATACGCCGCTCTCATGTTCGGATACATCATGAGGATGCTGGAGCAGGGCGATGCCGCTGCGGACGCCGGCGATACTCCCGCGAGCAGCGCGACTCCGCAGTTCCGCGACCATCATCGCGGTTCCTGATGTCGGTCAGCTCCGTCAACCGCTTGGGAGTCCGGGCGCAAGGGTGGCTGATGTGCTCGTCGTTGCTGCGAGGAGAGGTTCAAGGAGCGTGAAAGGAGGCGTTTCCGCGGGCGAACGACAAGCGGGTCGACGCCGCCGACGCCGCCGAGGGGGGCGCGGAGTGCTGGCGGCCCGCCGCCGGCCCGCCCGCGGAGGACGAGGTGCTGTTGCAGGGTCCGCGCGCGTCGTCGCCGCGGCCGGCGGCCTGCTGGCGCCGTGGAGCGAGCGCGTCCGCTTCGGCATGAAGAAGAACGGCTACCACGGCGGAGCGTCGCCGCGGGAGGTGGCGCTGGCGCTCGGCGTCTTCGCCCTCCCGGAGACGACGGCGCAGCTCGCCGGGTGGGCGCGAAGTCGTGCGGGAGGAGCCGGCTTGGTGGCGATGGCGGGTGGGACGGACCCGCCGGGACCAGTGGGAACCAGGACCCCCGGCGGCCCGGGCCGCTCCCGGCCGCCCGGGCCGCGCCGGAACCGGCGCGATGCGTGGCGGTGACGTGGCCCCCTCGCTCCGGCCGCCGGGTGGCCGGGACCTCGGTGCACTTGTCGAATGACAGTGGTGCCCTCCGCGGCCGGGCCGGTCGCCGGGATCGGCGACGGCGGCGGGCCGGGGCCTCGGTGATATGCTCCGGCGCATGGCGATTCGCACCGAGCTCACGCTGCGGCTCGAGAACAGCCCCGGGGCGCTGGCGCGGCTGTGCCGGGCGCTGCGCGACGAGAAGGTCAACGTCCTCGCACTCGGCCTCGACGCGTCCGGCGTCGTGCGCGTCGTGCCCGACAACCCCGTCCACGCGGCGGGGCTGCTGCGCCGACGCGACTACGCGGTCGAGCAGCGCGACGTGCTGTACGTCACCGTGCCCAATGGCCCCGGCGCCCTCGCCTCGGCCACCCGCCTGCTGAGCGCGGCCGGGGTGAACATCGACTACGCCTTCGCCTCGGCTCTCGCCGATCACGACATGGCCGCGGTCGTGGTCGGCGTCGAAGACGCCCAGCGCGCCGCCACCGCGGCCGGCATGTGAGCCGGGCCGCGTGCGGCGGCGGCGACTCGGCGTGCGGCGGCGACCCGGGCGCGCGGTGGCGGGCCCGTCGCGCGGTGCCGCCGACTCGGCGATGCGGTGCC
Source organism: Vicinamibacterales bacterium (assembly GCA_963666855.2). GTDB lineage: Bacteria > Acidobacteriota > Vicinamibacteria > Vicinamibacterales > UBA8438 > JAJEEA01. Next base: position 4,864 of record CAXXTG010000043.1, on the reverse strand, counting down.
GGCGGGGAGCGACTGAGACATGCGCCTCCACATAGAGACGATGGACGCGGTGCTCGTCGACTACGACCACGACGGCCGCGTCGAGTTCGACGGCGAGGGCTGGTCGTCGCCGACGCTGCAGGAGCGCCGCGCGATCCTGCACGCCGCGCAACTGGAGATCGAGCGCCTGCAGGACCTCGTGCTCGCGCTCGAAGGCGAGCCCGACGACTGACCGGCGCGGATCCGGCGCCGGCACCGGCGCGCCGCCGCGAAGAGGCAGCCCGTCATGGACACGCTGTTCCGCGACCTCCGCTACGCCGTCCGCCAGCTCGCGCGGCAGCGCGCGTTCACCCTCACCGCGGTCGCGACCCTCGCCCTCGGCCTCGGTGCCAACACGGCGATGTTCAGCATCGTCTACGGCATCCTGCTGCGGCCGCCGCGTCGGCCCGCGTCCTCGAGCGCTTCCTCTTCGGCGTCGCTGCGAGCGACGCGCTGACCTTCGCCGCCGCCCCCCTCGTGCTGGTCGCGGCGGGCCTCTTCGCCTGCTGGCTCCCGGGCCGCCGCGCGACCCGCATCGACCCCATGCAGGCCCTCCGCGTCGAGTGACGCGGGCGTCGAAACGCCGAGCCCAGCACGCGCATGTCCGCGGGCCCGGTCAACGCCTCGAACGACACCACCGGAGCGTTCCCCGCATGAACAGCGCCGGCCGCGCGCACGCGCGTTCGTCCGTCGTCGGCGGGCCAACCGCGTGGTAGAATGCAGACTGGTTTCTACCCAAGGGGTCCGCGTGAGCCTGAACATCAAGAACGAGGAAACACACCGGCGCGTCCGCGAGCTGGCCGGTCTGGCGGGCGAGACGATGACGCAGGCCGTCGACCGGGCGGTGGTCGAGCGCCTCGATCGCCTGACACGGGCGAGGAACCGGACACGGCGGGCAGACAAGCTGCTGCAGATCGGGCGCGAGTGCGCGGCGTTGCCGGTGCTGGACGAGCGAAGCCCCGAAGACATGCTGTACGACGAACGGGGCCTGCCCCGATGATCGTCGTGGACACGTCGGCGCTCGTCGCGATCCTGCAGGGTGAGGCGGACGCGGCGCGTTTCGCGGCGGCGATCGCCGATGCCGACCCGGCCCTCGTCTCGGCCGCCACCGTCGCGGAGACCGGCATCGTCATGCTGGGCCGGCACGGCCGGCGGGGGGCGGACAAGGTCCGGACGCTGCTCCGCGAAGGCAGGCTTCAGGTCGAGAGCGTGACGGAGGAGCACGCCGAGCTTGCCATCGATGCCTACGACAGCTACGGAAGGGGCCGCGGGGGGAAGGCGAACCTCAATTTCGGCGACTGCTTCTCCTATGCGTTGGCGAAGGCGACGGGGTCGCCCCTTCTGTTCAAGGGGAACGACTTCACGCACACTGACATCCCGGCGGCGCCCTGAGGCGCGAGACTTCACGGACAGCCTCGATGCCGATGGGCTGTCGTTCGACTACGTGCTGCGTCGCGGACCCGCGCGGTCCTGGAACGCGATAGCCCTGCTCGAGTCGTGCGGAGCACCGCCGCGCCTGGTCGACCGCGCCCTGGCCCGCACCGCAGGTCTTGCCGAGCAGCGCCGTCCCGGCGGAACGGGACCGGCAGGCGACTGAGGCGAGCAGATCCTCGCCGCCTTTGGTCGGCAAGGGTCACCTGAGGTAGTCCCTGAGAGCGATGATGCGTATGCCCTCGCATTCGCCCAGGGCCAGCATCGCGCGGTCGCCGGTCACGATGACGTCGGCACCGCCGGCAAGCGCGCATTCCAGGATACGGTTGTCCGGTTCGTCGGCGAGGATGGAGATGGAGTCCGCCGGTTCCACGAGTTCGCCAAGTTCGGACACGAACAGGACAATTCTGGCAAGCTCCTCCCGGTCACGGGCAAATTTGCGGGCCAGAACCGACAACAATTCATCGATGATCGCCCTGGAGAGGGCGAGAGAGTCTTCACCTTCGATGATCTTGCGGAGCGCTTGAGCGCCGCGGCCGCCGGGCAGCGTCAACGCCGAGACGAGCACGTTGGTGTCGAAGACGACCTTCACGTCTGGAGATATCTCGTCAGGTCCTCTTCGGTCAGAATGCCGCGCTCCTTCGCCCGGCGGCTCCAGTACCCCTGCAGCGCTGCCAGCTCGTCGCGCAAACGGGCCGCCCGCGCCGCGCGGATGGCGTCCTGAACGACCGCGCTGAGCGTCTTTCCGTCGTCCCGCGCCATCTGCTCGACGGCCTCCGCGAGATCCGGAGGGAGAGAGATGGTCTTCTTGACAGCCGTCGCCATGGTGACCTCGGAATGGAGTATGGATTCATCATACCAGCTTCCCCGCCCGCCCGCGCGACCTGAGCAGAACGCGAGGGCGGCTGCTCGTGCTATTCGTCCTCGTCCCGATCGTCGGCCGGGGGGTTCGGCTCGACGTCGAACTGGAGGGCGTCGTCGGCGAGACCGATCTTCACGGTTCCCCCGTGTTCGAGGCGGCCGAAGAGGATCTCGTCGGTCAGGGGGTTGCGCACCTCGGTCTGGATGAGGCGGGCGAGGGGGCGGGCGCCGTAGGTGGGGTCGTAGCCCTTCGCGGCGAGCCAGGCGCGGGCGTCGGGCTCGAGGGTGATGGCGACCCGGCGCTCGGCGAGCTGGGTCTCGAGCTGGAGGACGAACTTCTCGACGATGGTCTCCACGACGGCCGGCGGGAGGCTGTCGAAGGTGACGATGGCGTCGAGGCGGTTGCGGAACTCGGGGCTGAACGCGCGCTCGATCGCCGCCTTGGTGCGACCCTTGCCGCTGCTGGCGCGGTCGTCGCTGAAGCCGATGGGGGCCGCGCTCGCCTCGCGCGAGCCGGCGTTCGACGTCATGATGACCACGACCTGCCGGAAGTCGGCCTTGCGCCCGTTGTTGTCGGTGAGGGTCGCGTGGTCCATCACCTGCAGCAGGATGTTGTAGACGTCGGGGTGGGCCTTCTCGATCTCGTCGAGCAGGAGCACGGCGTAGGGATGGGCGCGGACCGCGTCGACGAGCAGCCCCCCCTGCTCGAACCCGACGTAGCCCGGCGGGGCGCCGATGAGCCGCGCCACCGCGTGCTTCTCCATGTACTCGCTCATGTCGTAGCGCAGGAACTCGTTCCCGAGGTGGATGGCGAGCTGCTTCGCGAGCTCGGTCTTGCCGACGCCGGTGGGGCCGGTGAACAGGAAGCAGCCGGCGGGGCGCTCGGGCTGCCCGAGCCCCGCCCGCGCCCGCTTGATGGCCGTCACCACCGCCGCCACCGCGTCGTCCTGGCCGAACACCACCCGGCGGAGGGCCTCGTCGAGGGTGCGCAGCCGCTCCTTGTCCGACGCCGTCGCCTGCTTCTCGGGGATGCGGGCCATGCGCGCGATGACGCGCTCGACGTCGGCGGCGGTGATGCGGGGGAGCGGGGCGGGGGGCTCCGCCGCCGTGTCCGTCCCGGCTGCGCCATCCGCGTCTGCTGCCGCGTCGGCCGGCGTGGCGGTGCCCACCCTTGCCGCCGCGTCGGCCGGCGCTGCCGCGGCGGTTGCCGCCACCCTGACCGTGGTGTCCGCCGCGACTCCCGGCGGTGTGTCCGCCGGCTCCGGGGCCCCGTCTGCCGCCTCGCCCGCCCGGTCCGTTGCCTCGGCCGACGCCCCGACCTCGGCCGCAGTGCCCGCCGTCTCGGCTGGCGCTGCACCGGCCGTGTCTGTTGCCTCGCCCGGTGTTGGAACCCCGCGCGCGCCCACGGCCGCCCCGCCGGCCGTCGCACCGGCAGCGGCGTCGGTCCCCGTCACGGCGATGCCCGCGCCCGCCTCGTCGAGCACGTCGATGGCGCTGTCCGGGAGGCGCGAGTCGCGCAGGTGCCGCCGGGCCAGCTTCGCGGCGGCGCGCAGGGCGGCGTCGGTGAACGTCACCCGGTGGTGCTCCTCGTAGCGCGACCGCAGCCCCGTCAGTATTTCGACGGTCTCGTCGACGCTCGGCTCCTCGAGGACCACGCGCTGCAGCCGCCGCGCCAGCCCCCGGTCGCGCTCGATGTGCTTGAACTCGTCGAACGTCGTCGACCCGATCAGCCGCAGGTCCCCCGCCGCCAGCAGCGGCTTGATCAGCATCGCGAGGTCCATCGTGCCCCCGGTGGTGGCCCCCGCCCCCACCGTCGCATGCACCTCGTCGATGAACAGGATGGGCATGGGCCGCCCCGCGAGGGCGTCGACCACCGCCTTGAACCGCTCCTCGAAGTCGCCCCGGAACCGCGTGCCCGCGAGCAGGGCGGCGGTGTCGAGGGCGAAGATCTCGGCCCCCCGCAGGCGCTCGGGGACGTCGTCCTCCAGCAGCCGGGCGGCCAGGCCCTCGGCGAGGGCGGTCTTGCCGACGCCGGCGTCCCCCACGAACACGGGGTTGTTCTTGCGCCGCCGGCAGAGAATCTGCAGGGTGCGCCGCAGCTCGTCGCGGCGGCCGATGAGGGGGTCGAGCCGGCCCCGGCCGGCGCGCTCGGTCAGGTTGACGGCGAACGCCGCGAGGGGGTCGCGCGCGGGGGCGGGGCCGTCGCCCGTCTTCCCCGCCGGCGCGGGCTCCCGGCCCGGCCCGGCGTCCGCCCCCGCCGGCTTCTTCGTGATGCCGTGCGAGATGTAGTTGAGGACGTCGAGCCGGGTGACCTCCTGCGACTGCAGCAGCTCGGCCGCGTACGAGTTCGGCTGCTGCAGGATGGCCGCGAGCACGTCGCCGAAGCGGACCTCGTCCTTCCCCGCGCTCTGGACGTGCAGCACCGCCGTCTGCAGCACCCGCTGGAACGCCAGGGTCTGCTGCGGTTCGCGCTGCCGGCCCTTCTTCGACTGCTCGAGGCCGTCGAGGAAGGTGTCGAGCGCGTGCCGCAGGGCCGGCAGGTCGGCCCCGCAGG
>CAXXTG010000042.1:0-54653 GCA_963666855.2 Vicinamibacterales bacterium | reverse complement strand
AGAGCACCGCGGCCGCCCCGGCGCCGCCCGCCCCCGTCCGGGAACGATACCCCATCCGGCGGCCGGCCCGCGGACCCGGGCGATCATCGCCGCGCGCGGCCGGCCCGCGGGGCCCGGGCGCTCAGCCCGCGGACCCGGACGCCCGTCGCCGCACGCGACCGGTCCGCGGATCCGGCGCTCACCGCCTCACGATGCGGGGGGTGAGGAAGATCATCAGCTCGCCGGTGCTCTCCTGGCGGGAGGTGCTCCGGAACAGCAATCCCAGGACGGGGATGCGGTGCAGGCCCGGGGTGCGGCTGCGCTGCTCGCTCCGGGTGTTCTCGTAGATGCCGCCGATGACCGCCGTCTCGCCGTCGCCGACGTGGACGGTGGTCGCCGCGCGCTGGGTCACGATGGAGGGAATCGGAGGATTGCCCAGCGCCCGCGCGAAGTCGGCGAACGAGTTCTCGACCTCGACCTGCATGATCACGGTGTCGGCGGCCGTGATCTGCGGCGTCACGCGCAGGGTCAGCGCCGCCTCCTTGAACTCGACCGTGACGGTGTTGTTCGCGACGGTCTGATACGGGATCTGGTCGCCCTGGAGGATCTCGGCCTGGACGTTGTTCTGGGTCGTGACGCGGGGACTCGAGATGATCCGCAGATCGCCCCGGCTCTCCAGCGCCGACAGGGTCACGTCGAGGTCGAGGTGACCGACGGCCTCGCTCAGCGCGAAGCCGAGGGTCGAGGTCGGCGCCCCGACGCCGAGGTCGATCCCGGTCGCGAGGCGCCCGTCCGCCCCGCCGGACGCCTCGGCGCCGGACGTCCCCGGCCCGCCCCGCCCGGGCGTTCCGCCGCGGCCGTCGAGCCCCCACTGAACGCCCAGCGCCCGCGCCGAATCCCGGCCGGCGCGCACCACCCGCGCCTCGATCTCCACCTGCGGCTGGGACCGGTCCAGGACGTCCAGGAGACCGTCGATGGCCGGCCGCCGGTCCGCGAGGTCCCGGACGATCAGGGTGTTGGTCCGCGGGTCGGTGAACACCTCGCCGCGCGCCGACAGGGACGAGCCGGTGAGGAGCGGCACGAGATCGTCCGCGCGGGCGTGGCTCAGGGTCCGCGTGAACATCAGCAGCTCGCCCGTCTCGGCCCCGCGCCGCGCCAGGGCCGCCCCGGCCTCCGCCTCCTCGCGCAACCGCTCGATCGACGCGACCCGCACCACCGCGCCGTCAATCTCGTACCCGAGGCCGTTGGCCCGCAGGATGACGTCGAACGCCTGGTCCCACGGCACCTCGGTGAGGGCCACGTTCACCTCTCCCCGCACGCTGGGATCGATGACGATGTTGAGGGCGCTGATCTCGGCGAACACCCGCAGGACGGCCCGCAGGTCCGCGTTCTGAAAGTCCATCGACACGGGGTCGCCGCTGTACGCGGGTTCGCCGCCGGACGGCTGGCCGGAGGGCCGGGCGGCCGCGGCAGGCGCGCCGGCGGCGACGCCCCCCGGACGCGCGCCGGGACGGGCGCCCGGAACCTCCTCGACGCCGGCCTCGAGCCGCGTCGGACTGCGCGGGAACACCACCCTCAGCACCGCTCCCGCCGGCTCCTCGGACTCGACGCGGTACTGCGCGGCCCGCGTCAGCTCGATGACCACCCGCGTCGACTCGACGGACTGGCGCTCGACCCGCACGCGGTCGACGGGATCGACCTCGACGGGCGCGGCCGGGGCGGGTCCGGCCGCGAGGCCGGCGAACTCCATCACCAGCCGCGGCCGGAACTGATCGATCCGGCGGATTCCGGCCGGCGACAGCACGCCGTTCCCCCGTACCTCCACGACGACCGCATGGGGCCGAACCGCCGCCTCGACCGCCACGATCGCCGTCGCGGCCCGAATCGGGGCCGGGCCCTCGCCCGCCGCGCCCGGCACGGCACCCAGCAGCATCCATCCGAGTATCCAACCCGCTCTTCGCTTCATCGCCCGCTCTCCGTGTCGCGAAGCCGCTTGCGGACCACCCGTTCCGCCGGATCGGCCTCGTTCCTCAGGAACCGCACCGCGTCGGCGGTGATTTCCAGCACCGTGACGTCGTACAGGCGGTCGCTCCGCCGCACGACGTAGGACTTGGCGTCGGGTCCCTCCAACACCGCCAGACGGCCTTCCCGGGTCGTGACGACGCCGCGCAGGACCGCCTGGTCCACGGCCAGGCCCGCGACGCCCGCGGGGCGAACCTCGACCGGTCCGGGAGAATCCCGCACGACGGACCTCACGAACGGGTCGCGCCCGCCGTCCGCCCCGCGGCCGACCGGCGCCTCGGGCGCCCGACCCGCATCCCGCGGGGGCGCGGGCGACGGCTGCGCCCCCGCCGCCGGAGCCCCGCCGCCCAGACCCGCCAGCAACGCCGACAGCAACGCCGTTCTCGCGGCGACCATCTACCGAACCTCCCCCGGCTCCCGGCCGCCGGTCCGGGGCGGATCGAGCAACACGGCGGCGGTGGCCGTGCACTCCGCGGTGATCGTGCGATCAGACTCCGGCGACGCCGCGGCCCGGATCACCACCTCGTCGATGGTGATGATTCGGGAGAGCTCGGCGACCCGCCCGAAGAACCGCGTCAGACCCCGGTAGGTGCCGTCGAGGTGCAGCCGGTAGGACCACTCCTCGTGCAGATCCACCCGCGACGCCGGCTGCGGCCGGAACGCGCGAATCGTCAGGCCGGACTGGACGGCGAATATCTGCAGGCGCCGCAGCAGCGCCGAGACCTCCTCCCCCGCGGGCAGGGCGGCACCAAGCCGGGCGAGCCCGAGGTCCAGCTCGTCGACCCGTTCCCGGGCCCGCGCGAGTTCCGCGCCTTCCCGGCGCGCCCGCACCAGCTCGGCCTCCCTCCCCGCCAGCGTCTCCCGCTTCGCGTCGAGCTCGCGCGTCAGCGGTCCCACCCACGACAGCCGGAGGACGAGCAGCAGCAACGCGACGACGGCGGCCGCCATCCCGATGCGCGCGACCTGCGGAAGTGTCGTGAAGTCCGTCTCCATGATTCGCGCCTGAAAGTCCGTCACGGACGCCCCCTCTCCCAATCCGGCCCGGCCGCGCCCGCGCCCGCTCCGGACGACGGCGGCGAGAAACGCGCTCGAATCTCGAAGTGAACCGCCGCCGCCCCGGCCTCGCGCCGCGTGTCCACAATCTCGATCGGCGGGGGAAAGTACCCCGACGTCTCGAGTCCGGCCACGAACCCCGTCAGTCCGGTCATCCCCATCGCCCGCCCGGTCATGGTGATCCGGTCCTGCCGCTGCCGCAGTTCGGTCAGCCACACGTCGTCGGGCAACAGGCGGCCCACCTGGCTCAACAGGCGCGCGGGCGAGCCCCGCGCCGCCTCCAGCGCCTCGGTCAGCGCGACGCGCCGCGTCAGGTCGGCGCGGCGCCGTTCGACCTCCCCGCGCCGCGCCGACACGCCGTCCAGGCCGGCGAGCTCCCGGTCCACGAACCGCATCCGCTCGTCGAGCCGATGCGATTCGCGGCGAACCGCCAGCCCCTCGCGCAGCACGAGCCCCAGCGCCCCCGCGAGGAGGATGACGGCCACCGCCGCCGCCGTCCGGCGGCCCGCGGCCGTCCGGGGCGGGACTTCCGGCCGCGGCTCCGCCGCCAGCAGGTTGATGCGGATCATCGGGCGTCTCCGCGGCGCAGGGCGAGGCCGACGGCGACCGCGAATGCCGCGCGGGGCTCCGGCCGGCCGTCCCCGGCCGGCTCTCCGAGGTCGCCGCGGACCCGGCGGAACGGATCGAAGAGCGAGACGGGCACGTCGAGCCGCGCCTCGACGGCCGGCGCGAAGCCGGCGAGCCCCCCGCACCCGCCGCTCACCACCAGCTCGTCGACGCGCCCCGCGGGCGTCGCGGACCGGAAGAAGTCCAAGGTCTTCTCGATTTCCAGCAGAAGGTGCCCGCTGACGGGGTCCGCGTCGGGCACGTCCCCGCCGGGGGCGGGCCCGTACCCCGGCCCCCCTCCTCCGGGGCGGCCGGGGTGCGCGAACGAGGAATCCCGCTCGGCCGCGGGCGCCTCCGCGCACGCGTCGTCCCCCGGCGAGACGTCGCGGGTCAGGAGGGTCCGTCCGTCCTTCACGATGTTGATGTTCATGCCGTCCGATCCCGCGTTCACGAGCATCGCGACCCGTCCCGGCGCGACGCCGTAGTTGATCTCGAACGCGTTCTGCAAGGCGAACGCCGCGACGTCGATCACCGCGGGGGCGCCGCCCGCGCGCGCGATGACGTCGATCCGCTCCGCGACCTTGTCCTTCTTGGCGGCCACCAGCAGCACGTCCATCGACGCGCGGTTCGCCGCGTCGCCGCCCGCCCGCAGCACCTGGTAGTCGAGATTGACCTCCGAGGTGTCGAACGGGATGTGCTGCTCGGCTTCCCAGCGGATGGACCCGGCGAGGTCGTCCTCGTCCATCAGGGGCAGGGTCACCCGCTTGACGATGACGGCGTTGCCGGACACCGCGGCCGCCACCCGCCGCGTCCGGGTCCCGCTCCGGTCGAGCGTCCGCCGGATCGCGCCGGACACCGCGTCGGGGTCCACGACGTCCCCGTCCACGATGGCGCCGCGGGGCACCGGCTCGCCGCCGACCGCGGTCACGTCGCGGCCCCGCGACGTGCGGCGCAACGCCACCGCCCTGACCGCGCCCGCCCCGATGTCGAGTCCGACCAGCGATTCCCTGCGGCGAAGAATCATGTCCGTGCCCTCCCGGGCGGCGTCGCCGGCGGCAGGCCCGGCCGCCGCCGCTCCCACCCGACGCGATACGCGCGATAAGCAATATGCAATTCCCGGTCCAGTTCCCGACCACGCGAGGGCGCCCCGGCCCGCCGCACGGAATCGCGCCCCCGGCGCCCCGCCGGCGCGCGCGCGGCGCAGAAAATCACCGCCGCCGCCGCCGGGCGGACGGCAATTATTGACACGCGGCCAAGAGCGGGCGGCCCCCGCCCGCACCCGGCCGACGGCGGTTCCTTGACACCGCGGCCAATTGCGCGTAGCCTTGGCGTTTACGTCTGCGGCCGGGGAGGCCGCTGGAGAATAGATGTCCACGTATGCACCGTCGGCCCGGGGCATCGAACGGCGATGGCACGTCATCGACGCGGGCGAGCAGGTGCTCGGCCGGGTGGCGACCGTCGCCGCGAAGCTGCTGCAGGGCAAGCACAAGCCGCGGTACGCGCCGTTCCTCGACACCGGCGACTTCGTCATCATCACGAACGCCAAGGGAGTCAAGCTGAGCGGCGCGAAGGAAGAACAGAAACTCTACCGCCGTCACAGCGGATACGAGGGCGGCCTGCGCGAGATACGCGCCAAGACCATGCGGCTGCGCATGCCGGCCCGGATCGTCGAAGAGGCGGTCCGCGGCATGCTGCCGAAGACCAAACTGGGCAAGCAGATGTACCGCAAGCTGAAGGTCTACGCCGGACCCGACCATCCGCACGCGGCCCAGCAACCCGTTCGATTCGAGGTGTCCTGACGTGGCGGCGACGACCTTCTACGGAACCGGACGGCGCAAGTCGTCGACGGCGCGGGTGTTTCTGAAGCCGGGCTCGGGCGAGCTGGTCATCCGGGGAACATCGCTGGAGAAGCGCTTTCCTTCGGAGGCGGTGCGTACGCGCATCACCGCCCCGCTCCAGGTGGCGGAGGCCGCCGACAAGGTCGACATTCTCGCGACCGCGAAGGGCGGCGGCGTGACGGGGCAGGCGGACGCGCTGCGGCTCGGCATCGCGCGGGCCCTCGTCGATTTCGACGCCGAGCTGCGGCCCGTGCTGAAGAAGGCCGGCATGCTGACCCGCGACGCCCGGATCAAGGAACGCAAGAAGTACGGTCTGGCCGGAGCCCGGAAGCGGTTCCAGTTCAGCAAGCGCTGAGGCCCGCCGACGCGGTCTCGGCCGAACCCGGTGTGAGCAAGCGGGACGCAGCCCGCGTCGGCCACGGTCGGCCCGCGCGTTCCGCAGAGGGGATGGAGGCAGCTTGACGTCGATCGCCATCAAGGACCTGCTCGAGGCAGGCGTGCACTTCGGACACCAGACCAAGCGCTGGAACCCGAAGATGAAGCCGTACATCTTCGGGGCGCGCAACGGCATCTACATCATCGACCTGAGCCGCACGGCGGATCTGTTCGGGAAGGCGGAGGCGTTCGTCCGCGACCTCGCGGCCGGAGGCAAGACGGTGCTGTTCGTCGGCACCAAGCGCCAGGCGCAGGACCTCGTGGTCGAGGAGGCCCGGCGCTGCGGGATGTTCTTCGTGAACCAGCGGTGGCTCGGCGGCCTGCTCACGAACTTCGTGACCATCCAGCGCAGCATCGCGCGCCTCCGCGACATGGAGGCGATGGCCGACGACGGCCGCTACGACACCTTCTCGAAGAAGGAGATCGCCCGAATCGAGAAGGAGAAGCGGAAGCTGCACAAGAACCTCGACGGCATCCGGCACATGTCCAGGCTGCCCGACGCGGTGTTCGTGGTCGACACGCGGAAGGAGAAGATTGCCGTCGACGAGGCGCGCAAGCTGAAGATTCCGGTCATCGGCATCGTCGACACCAATTGCAACCCGGACGACGTCGATTACGTGATTCCCGGGAACGACGACGCGCTGCGGTCGATCCGCCTCTTCCTGACCCGGATCGCCGACGCCGCCATCGCCGGCCGCAACCAGCGCGATTCCTCGCAGGGCGCTCCGGCGGGCCCGCCGGCCTCCGCGGGCGCCGCGCCGCCCCCCATGACGGACACACCGGCCCCGGCGGCGTCTCCGGCCTCCGCCTGAGAGTCCGCCGGGCGACCCGAGTTCCCCGTATCGCGCCCGGGCGGAGAAGCGCCGGCCACGCGGGGCCGGCTTTCCGGCCGGGCGCCCGGAGGCCCCCCCAGAACCGTCGGGCGGACGCGCCGGAAGCGGGATGCCGCCGCCCGCGGCGCAGCCTCCGCCCCGGCCGCACCGCCGGAACGCGACCGTACGGGACCCCATCGGCGCGCCCGGCCGGAAGACACCGGGCCGCCATCGCGAGAGGTAGATTGAGACATGGCTATTTCCGCCGCACAGGTCAAGGACCTCCGGGACAAGACCGGAGCCGGATTCATGGACTGCAAGTCCGCCCTCACCGAGGCCGGGGGCGACGTCGAGAAGGCGATCACGATCCTGCGCACCCGCGGGCAGGCGCGCGCCGCCAAGCGGTCGGGCCGCAGCACGAGCCAGGGCCTCGTCGGCAGCTACATCCACATGGGCGGACAGGTCGGCGTGCTCGTCGAGATCGGCTGCGAGTCCGACTTCGTCGCGCGGACCGACGAGTTCCAGCAGCTCACCCGCGAGATCGCCATGCACATCGCGGCCGCGAGCCCGCAATACGTCACCCGGGATCAGGTCCCGGGCGGGGACGTCGAGCGGGAGAAGGCGATCTTCCGCGCCCAGTTCGAGGGCTCGAACAAGCCGCCGCAGGTCATCGACAAGATCGTCGACGGCAAGATGAACAGCTTCTACCAGCAGGTGGTGCTGCTGGACCAGCCGTCCATCCGCGACCCCAAGACGTCGATAGGCGATCTGGTGACGGCGGCCATCGCCAAGATGGGCGAGAACATCACCGTCGTGCGGTTCGCGCGGTTCAAGATCGGCGAGTCGGCGGACTGACCCGCCGGCCCCCCGCCGCCCCCGCCGCACGGCCCGGCTCGGCTATAATCCCGACACTCGATGGCTGCCCCCGCCTATCGGCGCGTCCTCCTCAAGCTGTCCGGCGAGGCGCTCATGGGCGATCGCTCTTACGGCATCGACCCGCCCGTCGCCGACCAGATCGCGGAGGAGGTGGTCGACGTGCAGCGGCTCGGCGTGGAGGTCGCCATCGTCATCGGCGGCGGCAACATCTTCCGGGGGCTCGCGGCGAGCGCCCGGGGCATGGACCGCACCACCGCCGACAACATGGGCATGCTGGCGACGGTCATGAACGCGCTCGCGCTGTCGGACGCCCTGGAGCGCCACGGCGCCGTCACCCGGGTGCTGACGGCCATCGAGATGCGCACCGTCGCCGAGCCGTTCATCCGGCGGCGCGCCATCCGGCACCTCGAGAAGGGACGGGTCGTGCTGTTCGCGGCGGGCACGGGCAACCCGTACTTCTCGACGGACACGACGGCCGCCCTCCGGGCGATGGAGGTGCGCGCCGACGTCATCATGAAGGCCACGAAGGTGGACGGCGTCTTCACCGCCGACCCGGCCCTAGACCCGGCGGCGACGCGGCTCGACGCGCTCTCGCACCACGCGGTGCTGGAGCGGCGGCTGAACGTGATGGACGCCACCGCCATCTCGCTGTGCATGGACAACAAGCTGCCCATCGTGGTGTTCAATCTGAGGACGGCCGGCAACGTGCGGCGGGCGGTGATGGGAGAGCCGGTCGGATCGGTGGTCAGCACCCAGGCGGCCGGGCCCCGGGAGTCCGCGCCGTAGGACGGCGCGGACTCCCGGGGCGTCGCGGGCGGCGCCTTCCGGGCTGGCCGCCGCAGGCGGAAAGGAGGAGGGTCGCGATGAACGTCACCGACGGAAAGAGCGCCGTGGCCGAGGCCCGGGCCGGCATGCAGGGACAGGTGGACCACGTGCAGCACGAGCTGGCGGGGGTGCGCACGGGACGGGCGTCGGTCGGCATCCTCGACTCGGTCCGGGTCGAGACCTACGGCACGCAGCTTCCGCTGAACCAGGTGGCCACGCTCTCGGTGCCGGAGCCGACCCTCATCGTCGTGCACCCCTTCGACCCCGGCCAGATAGGCGCCATCGAACGCGCCATCCAGCGCGCCAACCTCGGCCTGAACCCGGCCAACGACGGCAAGATCGTCCGGATCCCGATTCCCCCGCTGACCGACGACCGGCGGAAGGAGCTCTCGCGCATCGTCCACGCGCTCGCCGAGGAGGGACGCAACGGCGTGCGCGGGGTGCGCCGGCACGTCAACGACGCGCTGAAGAAGCTGCTCAAGAACCATGAGATATCGGAGGACGACGAGCACCGCGCCCTCGACGACGTGCAGAAGGTGACCGACGAGCACATCGGGCGGATCGACGAGCTCCTGAAGGCCAAGGACGCCGAGCTGCTCGAACGGTGACGGTCCGCGCGACGATGTCGACCCCCTTCCACCTCGAGTGCTCCGTCGCGTGCGGCGCCGGTCCGTTCGACGCGGGCCGCCGCCACCACCTGTGCCGGTGCGGCCGGCCGCTGCTGGCGCGCTACGACTGGGCGCGCATCGCGGCCGCGTGGCCGCGCGAGTCGCTGCGCGACGCCGTCCCGTCGATGTGGCGGTACGCGCCGGCCCTCCCCCTCGCCGACGGCGACCGCCCGGTGACGCTCGGCGAGGGCTGGACCCCCCTCTTCCCCGCCTCCGCCCTCGGCGCCGACCTGGGACTCGACCGGCTCTTCGTCAAGGACGAGGCGCTCAACCCGACCAACTCGTTCAAGGCGCGGGGCATGTCGGCCGCAGTCACGCGGGCCCACGCCCTGGGGGCGGCCACCCTCTCGGTGCCGTCGGCCGGGAACGCGGCGTGCGCCCTCGCCGCGTACGCCGCGAACGCGGGCATCGAGGCCCGCGTCTTCATGCCCCGCGACGTGAAGACGCCGTTCATCCGCGAGTGCCGCGTGCACGGGGCGGCGGTCACCCTGGTCGACGGCCTGATCACCGACGCCGGCCGCATCGCCGCGGACGAGGGCCGCCGGCTCGGCTGGTACGACGTCTCCACCCTCAAGGAGCCCTACCGGGTCGAAGGCAAGAAGACCATGGGCTACGAGATCGCCGAGCAGTTCGGCTGGCGCTGGCCGGATTGGATCGTCTATCCGACCGGGGGCGGGACCGGCATCGTCGGCATCTGGAAGGCGTGCGAGGAGCTGGAGCGGCTCGGCTGGGTCGAAGGACCGCGCCCGAGGCTCGTGACGGTGCAGGCCGAGGGCTGCGCGCCGATGGTCCGCGCCTTCCACGCGGGCGCCGACACCGCCGACCCGTGGGAGGGGGCGGCGACGGTGGCGGACGGCCTGCGGGTCCCCGCCGCGGTGGGCGACGTCCTCGTCCTGCGCGCGCTCCGCGAGAGCGGGGGGACCGCCGTCTCGGTGTCGGACCGCGAGATGGTGCAGGGCATGCTGGACCTCGGCCGCCGCGAGGGCATCGGCGCCGCGCCCGAGGGCGGGGCGACCCTCGCCGCCCTGCGGCGGCTCGTCCGCGACGGCGTCGTCGCGCGGGACCAGCAAGTGGTCCTGCTCAACACCGGCGGCGCCCTGAAGTACCTGGATGTCGTCGAAGAGGACTGAATGCGGCCGGAGCGGAGCCCGGACGGCGGGTGGTGGACCGCATGGGATTCGAACCCACGACCTCCGCGTTGCGAACGCGGCGCTCTCCCGGCTGAGCTAGCGGCCCATCGTCGGAACCCATAACATTATCAGCGTTCGCGCGCTGACTGCAAGCCCCAAATGGCCGCGGTGGAGACCCGCATGGCGCCGGGCGCCGCGGATGCGGCGGGCTCTCCCGCGCGGATCGCTTAGTGCCGACGGCGCGCATACGGTATAACTGAGCCATGGCGTATCGGGCGGTCTTCCGTTGCATCGCGGGGTGTGCCGACGAGCATCCGGTCTGGGATCCCATCTACCGGTGCCCGTCGTGCGGCGATCTGCTGGAGGTCGCCCACGACGTCGAGAGCCTGAAGGACCGGTCGGCCGGGGCGTGGATGCGCCTGTTCGACGAGCGCTACAAGCGCACGACGTGGCCCTACGGGTCGTCGGTCTGGGGCAAGAAGGAATGGGTGTGCCCCGACGTCGGGAACGACTCGGTCGTGTCCATGGACGAGGGCGGCACCAACCTGTTCTGGGCGGAGCGCTTCGGCCGCGAGCTCGGCATGGACGACCTGTGGGTGAAGCTGTGCGGCAACTCGCACACCGGCTCGTTCAAGGACCTCGGCATGACCGTGCTCGTGTCGGTCGTGCGGCAGATCATGGACCGGGGCGGCGACATCCGCGCCGTGGCCTGCGCGTCGACCGGCGATACGTCGGCGTCGCTGGCCGCCTACGCCGCCGCCGGCGGCATCCCCGCCATCGTCCTCCTGCCCCGCGGCAAGGTCTCGACCGCCCAGTTGCTGCAGCCCATCGCCAACGGCGCGCTGGTCCTGGCCCTCGACACCGATTTCGACGGGTGCATGGCGATCGTCCAGCGGCTCTCGCAGGACGAGGGCATCTACCTCGCCAACTCGATGAACAGCCTGCGGCTCGAGGGCCAGAAGACGGTGGCCATCGAGATCGTGCAGCAGCTCGACTGGACGATCCCCGACGTCGTGATCATTCCCGGCGGCAACCTCGGCAACGTGAGCGCGCTCGGGGCCGGGTTCGAGATGATGGCGGCCCTCGGCCTCATCAACCGGCGCCCGCAGATCGTCGTGGCGCAGGCCGAGGCCGCCAATCCCCTCTATCTCGCGTACCGGCGCGACTGGGCGTTCGAGCCGGTGGGCGCGAAGCCCACGCAGGCCTCGGCCATCCAGATCGGCAACCCGGTGTCGGTGCGCAAGGCGATACGCACGCTGCGGCGCCACCGCGGCATCGTCGAGCAGGCGTCGGAGGCGGAGCTGGCCGAGGCGGCGGCCCGCGCCGACCGCACCGGCATGTACAACTGCCCCCACACCGGGGTGGCCCTGGCCGCCCTGATCAAGCTGCGCGAGCGCGGACAGGTCGACGCGGGGGCCCGGGTCGTCGTGGTGTCGACGGCCAGCGGACTGAAGTTCACCGACTTCAAGCTCGCCTATCACGAGCGCCGGCTGCCGGACGTGCCGTCCACCTGGGCGAACGGCCCCGTCGAGCTGCCCGACGACTACGACGCCGTCCGGCGCGCCATCGACCAGCACTCGGCCGGCTGAGCGGCGGCGGCTCGCCCCGGCGTTCGTGCTAAAATCGCACGTGGAAGCTTGCGGGTATGCCCATCTACGAGTACCGGTGCTCACGGTGCCGGCGGGACTTCGAGTTGCTGGTCCGCACGGGGGCGGCTCCAGCGTGCCCGGCCTGCGACACTCCGACGCTGGAGAAGCGCCTGTCGGCGTTCGCCGTGGGCCGCGCGACCCCGGCTTCCGCGAGCTTCGCGCCCGGCGCCTGCGGCACCTGCGGCGACCCGCGGGGTCCCGGCGCCTGTTCGATGAACTGACTCCGGCGGCGATGCCGGCCGGGTGGGCGAAGCCACCGGGATCGTGCCGCGTCGGCCGTCGACCGATCGTACCGAAGGAGCGTACAGCAGCATGTCCGTGCCGCGGATCACCAAGGAAGCCCTGAAGACCCGCCTCGAGGAGGACGCCGCCAACGCGCCCGTCATCCTTGACGTCCGGCTCAAGTATCCGTACGAGCACAGCACCATGACCCTGCCCGGCGCGGTGCGCGTGGACCCGGACGCGGTAGACACGTCGGGCCTGTCCCCCGACCGCGATATCGTCACCTACGATTCCGATCCCGAGGAGCTGGTGAGCGCGCGCGTCGCGGCGGCGTTGATTCGCCGGGGATTCCGGGCGAGCGCGCTCGAGGGGGGGCTGCCGGACTGGATCACCGCCAAGTACCCCACCGGCACCAAGGACGCGCCGAAACAGGCACCCCCCAAGGCCGGCAGCCTGAAGGGATAGCGGGCAGGGTTCGATAAAGGGATCGATCCCGGGACGCCGGCCGCACTCGGGCCATCCCGTGTTCCGCGGCGCACCCATACCGGACCCAGTCTCCTTCGGCGTCCTTCGCGCGGGACGCCGGTCGGAGTGCAGCGGATCGATGCGATTCCCTCGTGTCATCGGCGTTATCGGTGTCGCCGCGACGTTGGCGGCCTTGGTGCCGGGGGCGGCCGCGCAGGTGGCGGAATCGCCGGCGGCACGCCATGCCGCGCCCGTTACGCGGCCGGTTATCGGCGACCCCGGCGTCATCTGCGGCACCGCGGGGATCTCGCCCGGGCGCGCGCCGTCGGGAGCCGTCGCCCCGTCGGGCACGCCCTCGGCGGTCGAAGCCGCGCCGCCCGCGCCGCTCTGGTACGACCAGAATCCCCGGCTGATCCGGGCCGACCACGCGGGCCGGCTCTCGCTCGACGACTTCCTCGTCGCTGGGGACGTGGCGACCCTGACGTTCGAGCGCCTCTCCCCCGCCGCCGAGAACTTCATCGAGCGGGAGACGTGGCGGCGGACCGGCACCACCGACATCGACGGACAACTGATCAGCGTCTTCAACCCGAGCTGGGACAACGCCGCGCTCTGGGACAGCATCGGCTGGCGACGCCGCGGCTTCGACCACCCCTATGCGGAGTTCGGGACGCTCCTGATCCCGAAGCCGTCCGACGCGGCGAACGCCGACGGAGACGCCGTCGAGGGGTTCACCATCTGGCTTCGGCTGACGCCGCTGAACGTGCCTGCGGCGCAGATCACGCAGATCGACGCCGGCACTCAATACGCGAGCCACGTCGTCAACCTCGTCATGCCGGGGTTCGGCGACGGCCGGCTGTCGGCCGGCGACTACGGGCACGAGCTCGACGAGGCGGCAAGGCGGTTCTACGCGCACTTCAGCGACGAGTACGCGTCGATCGCGTTCGTCCCCCGGCAGCAGCACGTGGCGCCCTACGACGCCTTCCATCACAACGTCCGGAACCCCATCGCGGGCCTCGGCGCCCTGCCGGTGTTCGACAATTCGGCGGCGTACGGCAGCGCCGGCGTGCTCCGCTCCGTGGAGCTCTATCCGAACGTCTCCTTCACGTCCAACGCCTCGTCGACGCACGCCATCAGCCACCAGTGGGTCGACTACTGGGACTGGTCGGCGCTGGCCGGCGGCATCGAGCGCGCCGGGCGGGAGCCGGCCAGCCACACGCCCCTGCTCTATCCCGGCGAGGTCTACGCCAGCGCGGTGCTCGACGTGCCTCGGCGGGTGGCGGCCGGCGGCGACGGTGGAACCTCGTACGCGGTGGAACAGACGCCGGCCCCGGCCATGCTGCATCCGACCACGCTCTATCGGATGGGGCTGATCGGGTCGGAGTCGGTACCGGAGCTCCTCGTCTTCGAGAACCAGCACCAGTTCAACGAGATCGACTCGTCCGCCCCGCCCGTCGGAACCGCGGTCGCCGGCGGTGGACACCGCGTGCACATCAACGACATCCTTGCGGCGCACGGCGCACGCGACGGACCGGTGGACGACGCCTGGTCGCGGGCGACGGTCGTGGTGTCGCGGGAGGGGCTGCTGTCGGCCGAGGAAATGAGCTACTGGAACTTCTTCGCGGCCCGCCACGCGGCGACGGGCGGAACGACCACGTGGGAGGGCGTTCCGTCGTTCTTCGAAGCCACCGGGGGCTTGGTCCCGCTGCGGACCGATGTGACGCCGCTGCACGCGGCCAAGCTGGTCGAGACGGTGGAGACCGGCGACGCGCCGATCGCCCCGGGAGAGTTCAGGGGCGTGGAACTCGACGCGCCGGTGCCCGCGCGCATCGCCGTCGGCGAGAGTGTGACGATCGCCGGCGCCGTGACCACGAACGAGCGCGACGACTTCAACATCGCCTGCGCGCTCTGGGAACGCCACGGCGTGGAGTCCGGCAACCTCCAATGCGCCTCGATCACCGGCGACCGGTTCACTCTACAGGCCAGTTTCACCGGCGGCGACGCCGGCCACTACACGCTCGGGATCCTCCTGTACTACTCGGAACAGCCCCAATTCCCCCGTTCGGTCATCTCCGGCATCACCGTGGCCCCTTGACACGCGGCCCCGGCGAAACTCCCACGTCCCCATGAGCAACTGGTTCCGTTCGATCGCCCTCCCGGCCGCCGCCTTCGCGGGCCTCGCGGGTACGCCCCCCGGCGTCGACGCCCAGCCCCTCGGAGAGACTCCGGAAGACGTGCAGCGCGCGCTGCAGCGCCGCTACAGCCTCGTTCGCGACTTCACCGCGGACTTCACGCACACCTACCGGGGCGGCGTGCTGCGGACCACCCTGGTCGAGAGCGGCAGGGTCAGCGTCAAGAAACCGGGCCGGATGCGCTGGGACTACCGCGAGCCCGAGCGCAAGCTCTACATCTCGGACGGCCGGCACCTCTACTCGTATCTGCCGGAAGACCGGCAGGTGATCGTCGGCGAGCTGCCGGGCGCGGGCGAGGCCGCCACCCCCGCCCTCTTCCTGGCGGGCCGGGGGAACTTCGAGACCGACTTCACGGCCGCGTTCGACGCCGTCGACGATCCGCCGCCGGACAGCCGGGTCCTGCGCCTGACGCCGACGCGGGCGGAGCGCGACTTCGAGTTCCTGGTCGTGGTCGTCGACGCGCCGTCGCTGGCCATCGTCCGGTTGATCGCCTACGACCTCCAGGGCGGCGTCTCCACCTTCTTCTTCTCGAACCTCCGCGAAAACGTGGGCCTGTCAGACCGGCCGTTCACCTTCGAGATTCCCCGCGATGCCGATGTCATCGACACCACCGCGTCCGGGTCGTTCCGGTAGCGGCCGCGCGTTGCACCGCGCCCCGGGGGCGCCCGCGGAACGTCGGAGGCACCGGCCGGCGGCCGGGCCCCGGCGGCCGACGCGGCGCCCCGAGGGCACCCGTCGTACCCGTGCGGCCCGGGACCGCCGGGCGCCGTCCGCCCGTGCCCGGCTGGCCGCGGCCGGGCTGTGCCTGGTCCTCGCCGCGGGCTGCGCGACCACCGCCCGGGACCGGGCCCGCACCGCCGAACTGGCCGAGAGCTTCGACGAGGCGGTGATCGAGTACACGCGGGCCCTCGAGGAGCGGCCGGACGACCGCAACCTGCGGCGCGACCTCGAGCGGGCCACGCTGCGCGCCGCCCAGTTCCACCAGGCGGAAGGGCTCCGCCTCTCGGGTCTCGGCAACTACGAGGACGCGCTGGCCGAGTACCGGATCGCGGCCGAGCTCGACCCGGCCGGCGCCGGCATCCAGGAGGCCCTGCGCGAGACGGCGGAGCGGGTCCGGGCCCGCCGGGCCGCCCTGCGCGCCGGCCGGACCGAGGTCGAGGCGCTGATCGAACGCACGCGGTTCCTGCCCGCCGAGGGGCTGGAGCTGCCCGACGAGGTGCTGCCCGACACCCTGGTCTTCCGCGACGCGGGCGCCCGCGACATCCTCACCGCGCTCGGCTTGTTCGCGGACGTCAACGTCGTCTTCGATCCGGCCTTCGTCGACCAGCGGACGTCCGTCGATCTGCGCGGCGCGCGGCTCGGCGCCGCCTTCGCGTCGGTGACGCGGTCGACGCAGAACTTCTACCGCGTCACGGGGCCCCGGACGGTCACCGTGATTCCGGACACCCCCGCCAAGCGGACCGAGTACGAGGAGGAGGTCGTTCGGACCTTCTATGTGAGCAACGCGGACATGGAGGAGACCATCACCCTGCTCCGCCTCGTCCTCGACGTGCGCCGGCTGTCCCCGGTCACCGCCACCGGGGCCCTCTCGATCCGGGACACGCCGGAGCGGGTGGCGGCGGCGGCCCGCCTCATCGCCGCCATCGACAAGCCCCCGCCCGAGGTGGTGATCGACGTGGAGCTGCTGGAGGTGGACCGGCAGCGCCTGCGGGCGTACGGCCTGCAGTTCGCGAGCGTCGGCGGCGAAGGCGCCGCGAGCACGACGGGCGTCGACGGCCGGGTCACCGTCGATCGGGCCGCCCCCCTGTCCATCGACGACCTGGGCGGCCTCGGCATCGCGGACCTCGTGGTGGCCGACCTGCCGGGACTGTTCTACCGCCTGCTGAAGCGGGACCAGCACACGCATACGCTGGCCAACCCCCACATCCGCACGTCGGCGGGTCAGACCGCCGCGGCGCAGTTCGGCGACGAGGTGCCGATTCCCGTCACGACGTTCACGCCGTTCGCGGCCGGCGGGCTCCAGCAGCAGCCGGTGACCTCCTTCCAGTACCGCAACGTCGGCGTCAACATCGAGATCACGCCCTACATCCACCACGACGACGAGGTTTCCCTCGAGCTCCTCATCGAGGTGATCACCGTCTCGGGCGTGGGGTACAACGACATCCCGACCTTCGGCGAACGATCGATCACCACGACGATCCGCCTGCGGAACGGCGAGACCAACATCCTGGCGGGGCTGATCCGCGACGACGAGCGCGAGGTGCTGGAGGGCGTTCCCGGCCTGAGCGACCTGCCGGTCATCGGCCGGCTGTTCTCCCGCAACCGCGTCGAGACGCAGGAGACGGACATCATCGTGACGTTGACCCCCCGCATCGTCCGCGGCCTCGCGCTGGAGGAAGCCGACCTGCGGGCGTTCCGGTTCGACGGCGACGCCGGCACCCCCCTGGACGTCATCAACCGGAACACGACCGGGCCGGTGCCGGTGCCCGGGGCGCTTCGACCGCCCCGCGGCGCTTCGCCCGCCCCGCCCCTGGACTTCGACCCCGCGCAGGTGCTCCCCATACGTCCCCCGCCCATCGAGCCCCGGTAAGCGGCGCGCGGCGGGACCGTACGCCGCCCTTCATCCGACGGCGTGCCCGGGCCCATGGAACGGCGCCGGCGAACCGCGCGCGCCGCGGCGATCGCGCCGGCGGGCGCCCGCGCCGCCTGCGCCGGGCCACGGCCCGGCGGCGGCGAACCGTGCGCGCCGCGGGCCCGGCGGCGCTTCCGGCGGGCGGGCGCGGGCACCGCGGGACGGCCGGTCGGGGGCTTCCCGCCGCGCGTCAGCCGCCGCGCGGCGGCGGGCCGGGCGTCGTCAAGGGGTCTCGACGTGGATCCGCGCGCCCAGGGCGAGCAGCCGCTCGACGAGTTGCGCGTAGCCGCGCTCGACCGTCTCCAGGGGGTGGATGCGGCTGGTCCCCACGGCGGCCAGGGCCGCCGCGATGAGGGCCATCCCCGACCGCAGGTCCCGGCTGTCGAGGCTGCGGCCGGTCAGGGCGGCGGGGCCGTTGACGATCATGCGGTGGGGATCGCACAGGAACAGGTTGGCGTTCATCCCGCTCAACTGCTCGAGGGCGAAGAGCCGCAGCTCGTACATCCAGTCGTGGATCAGCGTCGCCCCCCGCGCCTGGGTGGCGAGCACGCAGACGAGGCTGACCATGTCGCTCGGGAAGCCCGGCCACGGCGCGGTCGTTATCTGCCGCACCGCCTCCGGCGTCGACGGGCGCAGCCGCAGCCGGTCGTCGTCCACCTCGCAGGCGACGGCCATCCGGCGCAGCACCGAGGTGATCGGCTCGAGGTCGCGGGCGGCGGCGCCGTGCACGTCGATCTCCCCGCCGGTCACCGCCGCCGCCACCGCCCAGCTCCCCGCCTCGATGTAGTCGCCGCCGAGGCGGTGCTCGACCCCCGCGAGCCTGCCGCCGCCGGCGATGCGCAGGGTGGACGTGCCGGCCCCCTCGACCTCGGCACCCATCCGGGTGAGGAACCGGCACAGCTCCGCCACGTGCGGCTCGCAGGCGGCGTGCCGGATCTCGCTCACGCCGGGGGCGGCGGCCGCCGCCAGCAGAGCGGTCTCGGTTCCCGTGACCGACGCCTCTTCCAGGTACAGGGAGGCCGGGCGCAGGCCGTCCGGGGCTTCGAGGACGAAGTCGCCCGCGCCGTCCGCGAGGCGCCGCACCCCCATCGCCTCGAGGGCCTGGAGATGGGCCGCGAGCGTGCGCCGCGCCGGAAAGTCGCCGCCCGGCGGCGCCAGCCGCACCCGGCCGCGCCGCGCCAGCAGGGGGCCGCACAGGAGCACCGAGCCGCGCAGCCGGCCCACGAGGTCGCGGTCCGGGACGTCGCCGGCGACCTCTGCGCAGTCGACCCGCAGGGTCGTGGTCTCCTCCCCCTCGATCACGGCCCCTAGACCCCGCAGCAGCGCCGACATCACCTGCACGTCCTTGATGCGGGGCGCGTTGGTGAGGACGCAGGTCCGGTCCGTCAGCAGACACGCGGCGAGCAACGGCAGCGCCGCGTTCTTGTTGCCCTCGACGTCGATTCGGCCCTCCAGGCGATGGCCGCCCTCGACCACCAGGCTCGTCAGACTGTCCCCCACCGGTCTCGCCATGTCGTCATCCCCGCCCCGCGACTCCGCAGCCCCGGGGCCGCGCCCTCCGCCGGGCAACCCTCCCCCGGCGCCCACCGCGCCAGGCGTCTGCGCCGTAGAACGGTGCAGACGCCTGGAGGGTCGGTTGGGCGGTGAGCGGAGCCGTAGGCGACGCTCTCAGGGCTGGCGCCCCCGATCGAACGCGCCCAGGTACACCACCTCGTCGCGCAGGACCACCCCGAACCGCTCGGCGACCGCGGTCCGGCACACCTCGATCAGGCGGCGCACGTCCCGCGCGGCGGCACCGCCCTCGTTCACGATGAAGTTCCCGTGCCGCGGCGACACCGCCGCCCCGCCGACGCGGCGCCCCTTCAGCCCCGCGCGATCGATCAGGGCCCCGGCCGACCGCGGCACGCCGTCCGGCAGCGGACCGTCGTCGGGGCGGGGGTTCTGGAAGACGCATCCCGCCGACGCCTGGGCGAGGGGCTGAGTCCGCTTGCGGAACGCCAGCGACCGGCGGGCCGCCGCCCGCAGCGCCGCCGGCGCTTCCCGGCCCACCCGGAACTCCGCCCAGCGCACGAGTTCGCCGGTGTGCCGCACGCGGCTGTCGTCGTAGCCGAACCCCATGGCCGTCCGCGGTGCGACGAGTTCCGCGCCGACGCGGTCCACCAAGCCCACGGCGGTCACCGCGCCGCCGATCAAACGGCCGTCGAAGTGGGCGTTGCCGCGGACGGCGCCGCCCACCGTGCCCGGGGTCCCCGCCCACCGCTCGAGGCCGGACAGGCCGCGCTGGATGGTCCAGCGCACCAGGCGGTTGACGGTCACTCCGCCGTCCGCCCGCACGGTGTCCGCGCCGGCGCGCGCGATCGTCCCGTGCCGCAGGCGCACGACGAGGCCGCGCACCCCGGCGTCGGCGACCAGCACGTTGGAACCGCCGCCGAGCACGGTCAGCGGCAGCCCGAGCCGGCCCGCGATCCGGACCGCGGCGGCGAGGTCCGACGCCCGCGACGTCTCGACCAGCCAGTCGGCGGCTCCCCCGGTGCGGAAGGTGGTCAGGCCTGCGAGCGGCGCCCGCCGACGGACGCGGTCGCCGAAGACCTCGGCGAGGGGGGCGGCCGCCGCGTCGGCCTCCCCGGCCGACGACGGACCGCGCGGGGCTGAGTCGGCGGACGGCCCGGCCACGCCTGCGGCGGCCATCCTGCGTCGGCTCCCCACGGGCCCGCCCCCCGGGCTCGGAACGCGCTGGACCTTCATGGCGCGGCGATCATCCCGTCTCCGGGCCCCGCGCGCCCGTCCCCGGCCGGTTCCGGGGCGTGTTGGAACCCCATGGCGGCGCACCCGTCGTTTCCGCGCCCGCGCCGCCCCCCGCCGCCCCGCGGCGCGGCGGCGTCAACCGGCGCTCGAGCCCGGCGAGAGCGGCGGCGGCCTCCCGGTGACCGCACGGGTCGAAGGCGATCCAGTCGCCCGGCGCGAGCTGGCCCGCCACCCCGAGGTCGGCGGTGATCACGGTCCCCAGCACGGCGTAGCCGCCGGTCGTCTGGCGGTCGGCCATGAGCAGTATCGGGCGGCCGGCGGGGGGGACCTGGATCGTGCCCGCGGGGGTGGCGGCCGAGAGGACGGGGGCGGGGTCGGCTAGGCCGATCGCGGGTCCCCGCAGCCGGTAGCCCATACGGTTCGAGTCCGGCCCGAGGGTGAAGCGGCGGTCCGGCAGGCGTTCGAGAACGCCGTCCTCGAACCGCTCCCGGTCCGCGCCGGGCATGAAGCGCACCCGGGCGCCGCCCGCGGGCGGTGAAAGCGCCAGGTCCGGCCGGGGCCGGGGCACCGGCGCGCCGCCGGGAGCGCCCACGTCGAGGCGGTCGCCCGTCCGCAGCGGCCGGCCGCCGAGGCCGCCGAAGCGGCTGGCGAGATCGGTGCTCCGGCTGCCGAGCCGCGGCGGCACGTCGACGCCGCCGCGCACCGCCACGTACGCGCGGGCCCCCGCCGCGCGCCGACCGAACCGCAGGCGGCTCCCCCGCCCGGCGCGGAAAGCGGCGCCGGTCCGAACGGGCCTCCCGTCGAGCCGCAGCTCGAACCGGGCGCCGGCGACGGCGAAGACCGTCCCGTCGAGGAACTCGAGCTCGGGACCCATCAAGGTCACCTCGAGAGCCGCCCGGTCCGCGGGGTTGCCGACGAGGATGTTCGCCGCGCGGTGCGAAAACGGATCCATGGGCCCGGCCACGGGCACCCCGAGGTGCTGGCAGCCCCACCGTCCCGCGTCCTGCACGGTGGTCAGGAGGCCCGCGTCGGCCACCCGGATCACGCCCCGTCCCCCGCCGCCGGCCCCCGCGCCCGGCATCGGCTCGAAGCGGACCCGGTCGCCGGGGCCGACGAGGCCCGGCGGATCGCGCTCGGCGTCGAACATCCGCACCGCGGTGCGGCCGATGAGACGCCAGCCGCCGGGCGCGGCGGTCGGATAGACGCCGGTCTGCCCGCCCGCGATGCCGACCGATCCGGCCGGCACGGCCAGCCGGGGGGTGGGGCGCCGGGGCATGGCGATGCTCGGGTCGACGGCGCCGAGATAGGCGAAGCCGTGCAGATAGCCGACCATGTAGACGCGGTAGACGGTCGCCGCGTGCCGCCGGATCACCTCGTCGGCCGGGCATCCCGCGAAGGCCGCCACCTCTTCCAGGTCCGGACCCGCCGCGCCGCCGTAGCATACGGGGATGACGACCTCGCGGCCGGCGTCCGCGCCGGACGCCGGCACCGACGCCGACGCCTCCAGCGCCGCCCGCACGCGGCCCGCCTCCGCCCGCAGGGGATCGAAGTACACCGTGACCGCGTGGTAGCTCGGGACCACGTCGCGCACGCCGGCGTGCCGCCCCGCCGCGACCCGCGACGCCGCCGCCACCACGCGGGCGTTGACGCCGGGGTCGATGCGCGGCTCGAACTCGAGGGCGACGGCGGCATCGCCGACCCAGCGAATGCGCCAGTCCCGGACCGGACGCGCCCTGTCGGTCACCTCCCCCACCGTCCCATCCGGCGCCTATTCTGTCACGGAATCCGAACCCCGGCACCCGGGGTCGGGCGCGCGCACCATCGACCGCGGCTTGACGCCCAACCGTCCGCGGGTCGCCCGCGCCGGCCCGCGGCACGCGCTTGGAGCGCGCCCGGCCGCGGGCCGCTCCGCTTGCCGCCCAACCGACCGCCGGGAAGTCCGCGCCGGCCCGCGACGCCGACTTCCGGTCACGCGTCGCCACGCCGCTACCCGCCTGCTCCGTGGGAGCGCGGCGCGTCGTCGGGGGGGGCCGGCGACGCCCCAAGCGCGTCCAGCAGCCGCCCGTGGACGCCGCCGAACGCCCCGTTCGACATGGCGACGACGAGATCGCCTTCCCGCGCCTCGTCCGCCACCGTCCGCACGATGTCCGACAGATCCGGCAGGAACCGGGCGCGTCCGCCCGCGGCGCGGATCGCCGCCGCGAGCGCCGGCTCCGACAGCCGCTCGGCGGCGGGCAGGGTCGCGCGGTGCACGCGCCAGATCAGCGTCTCGTCCGCGTCGCCGAAGGCCTCCGCGAACGCCGACTGGAAGACCCGCCGGCAGGCGGTGGCGGAGCGGGGCTCGAACAGCGCCCAGATCCGGCGCGTCGGAAACGCCGCCCGCAGGCCGGCCAGGGTCTCGCGGACCGCGGTCGGATGGTGCGCGAAGTCGTCGTACACGGTCACCCCGCGCCCGCGACCGCGGACCTCGAGACGTCGGCGGACGCCCGCGAACCGGCCGACGGCGTCGATGAGGGTCGCGGCGTCCAGCCCCACCGCGCGGGCGGCCGCGAACGCCGCGAGCACGTTGCGGACGTTGAAGTCGCCGACGAGGGGCGCGCGGACGCGCCCGACCGGCGAGCCGCGGTGCTCCACCGAGAACGCGGTCCCGTCCGGCGCCGGCTCGATCCCCGCCGCCCGCCAATCGGCGCCGCCGGCGAGGCCGAACGTCTCCACCCGGCACGGCGCGCCCGCCGCCGCCTCCAGGGCGGCGGGGCTGTCGGCGCCGACGAGGAGCAGCCCGCGCCGGGGCAGCAGGGCGACGAAGCGCCGCACCGCGACCCGGATCGCCTCGAAGTCCGCATAGATGTCGGCGTGGTCGAACTCCAGGTTGCCGACCACCGCGATGTCCGGCAGGTACTTCAGGAACTTCGCGGTCTTGTCGAAGAACGCGCTGTCGTACTCGTCGCCCTCGATCACGAACTCGCGGCCCCCGCCCAGGCGGCAGCTCGACCCGAAGTTCCCGGTCACGCCGCCGATGAGGAAGCTCGGGTCGCGCCCCCCCGCGGTCAGCAGCCACGCCGCCAGCGACGCGGTCGTCGTCTTGCCGTGGGTGCCGGCGACGACGATGGACCGGCGGTCCCAGAGCCACGTCTCGCGGACCATCTCGGGGAGCGAGCGGTACCGGAGCCCCCGGTCGAGCACCGCCTCGACCTCGGGGTTGCCGCGCGACACCGCGTTCCCGATCACCGCCAGGTCGACGTCCCCGGCGACGTGCGAGGCGTCATAGCCGTCCCGGCAGGGAATGCCGCGCTCGGCCAGGAAGTCGCTCATCGGAGGATAGACGTGTTGGTCGGAGCCCCCGACCTCGTGCCCCTCCTCCTTGAGCATCGCGGCCAGGGTGGCCATCGCCGTGCCGCAGATTCCGATCAGGTGCACCTTCATCGCGTCAGGTCCGGCCGCCGCGCGCGGCCGCGGTCAACGGACCGCCGATTCCATCACCGCCAGCCGGGGGCGCGCGCCGCCGACCACCCGCACCGCCACGCCCAGGGGCACGGTCAGGGCCGGCCCCGAGGTATGGCCGGTCGGGAACCCGAACAACACGGGCCCCGGAAACGCGTCGAGCAGATCGGCGACGACGCCGCGCGCGGTCACCCCGCCGCCCGGCTCGTCGCAGCCGGGAAACTCGCCGCACACGACGGCGGCGGCGCCGCGCAGCACACCGCCGCCGATCAACTGGGTCAGCATCCGGTCGATCCGGTAGGGCCGCTCCCCGACCTCGTCGAGCAGCAGCAGGTAGCCGTCGGGCGGGGAGAACGCGTGGGGCGTGCCCAGCGACGCCGCGAGCTGCGTGAGCGTGCCCCCGAGCAGGGGCCCCCGCGCATCGCCCGGCCGCAGCGCCAGCATCCCGTCGGCGGCCAGCTCCCCCATCGGCGCCGGGGTCATCAGGCCGCCCAGGAGGGAGCCGCGGTCGTAGCACGCCTCCCCGCCGGCCAGGTCGACGACCATCGGTCCGTGGAAGCAGACCACCCCGCAGTGCGTCGTGAGATGGACGAGCAGGGCGGTGAGGTCGCTGTGGCCGATGAACGCCTTCGGCTCGCCGCCGAGGTCGCCGGGGTCGAGCAGCGGGAGGAGCTGGGCGCTCCCGTAGCCGCCGCGCGCCCCGATCACGGCGGCCGTGTCCGGGTCGCGCCACGCCGCGGCGAGGTCCGCGGCGCGGCGGCGGGCCTTGCCCGCCACGTACCCGCGGCGCTCGAAGACGCCGTCGGCGAGCACCGGCTCGAGGCCGAGCCGCGCGATCTCGGCCACGCCCCGGTCGAAGCGGCCGCGGTCGAACCCGCTCGCCGGCGCCACGACCGCGATGCGGTCGCCCGGCGCGAGGCGGCGCGGCTTCCGCATCAGGCGTCGAGCCCCGCGACGCGGCGGCCCGTGGCTTCGGCCCCGGCGCTCTGGTGCCACGCCCCCGCCAAAGTGGCGTCGAACCCCGCGGCGCAGCGTCTCATGGCTTCGAACCCCGCCTCCAGGCCGGTCCCCCCGGCAACCGCGATGGACCGGGGAACGCGGCGCCGCGTCAGGCCCGCGCGATGGTTTCCGCCAGCGCCCGGTGCTCGGCGGAGCCGATGCGCTCCAGTATCTCCCGCCGCGGCAGCGGCCGGCGCGGCGGCTCGCCGGCGAGGAACCGCGCCTTGACGCGCCGCTGGCGCGCGCACGCCTCGTCGACGAGGCGCCGGTCGAGCTCGCCGGCCTCGACGGCGTGGACGACCGCCTCCAGCACCGCCGCGTGCCGCTCGACCGACGGCCCGCAGACGAGCACGGTGTCGCAGCCGCACGCGATCGCCTCGACCGCCGCCCGCTCCACCGTCCGGTCGGCGGTGATCGCCCCCATCTCGAGGTCGTCGGTCATCACCAGCCCGCGGTGACCGCACTCGCGCCGCAGGATGCCGTCGACGATCGCGCGCGACAGGGTCGCCGGACGCGCTTCGTCCAACGCGGGATAGACGACGTGCGCGGTCATCACCGCCGCGACGTCCGCCGCGACGGCGGCCCGGAACGGCGCCATCTCGTGCGCGCGGAGGCGCCCGGGGTCGTGCTCGACCACCGGCAGCGCCTCGTGGGAGTCGACCCCGGCGTCGCCGTGGCCCGGGAAGTGCTTGCCGCAGGCGGCCACCCCGCCGTCCTGCAGGCCGGCGACGATGACGGCGCCGAGCCGCCCCGCCGTCGCGGGATCGGCCGCGAGGGCGCGGTCGCCGATCACGGGGTCGGCGGTCTCGTTGAAGAGGTCGAGGACCGGCGCGAAATCGAGGGTTGCGCCCACCGCCGACAGCTCCGCCGCCAACGCCCGCGCGAAGCGGCGCGCGAGGTCGTCGGCGCCGCGGCGTCCGAGGTGGGCCATCGCCGGCCATTCGGTGAACGGCGCCCGCAGCCGGGCGACCCGCCCCCCCTCCTGGTCGATCCCGACCCACGCGGGCGCCTCCCGCCCGAGCCCCCGCGCCTCGAAGGCCAGCTCCGCGACCTGCTCCGGCGCCTCGACGTTGCGGGCGAACAGCACGACGCCGCCGAGGTCCCATTCGCGCGCGAGGGCCCTGAGCTCGACCGGCACGGCGTTTCCGGCGAACCCGGCCATCATCACCTGCCCGACCTGACGGTGCAGGGCGGTCACGATCGGCGCTCTCTTTCGAAGCGGGGCGGACATCCGCTTCGCGGCGCGCGCCGCGCCCACGGCGCGGCCGCGCCCACGGCGCGGTCAGCGCGTCCGGAATAGGGGGAATGTTCTTTCGTCACGACTGTTCGGCTTGACGCGGCGCCACGCTGGAGGCGACGGCCATTGGGGCCTTCGGCCCGGGGCGGTCGGAAGCGGGGGCCGGCGCAGACCGGCCGATGGAGGGACGACACCCTGCGATTATAATTCGCGCGTGCAAGTGCACGCATCAGCCCCCACGCGCATCGACCTCGCGGGGGGCACGCTCGACATCTGGCCCCTGTACCTCTTCCACCCCGGCGCGCAGACGGTGAACGCGGCCATCGCGCAGCGCGCCGCGTGCACGGTGTCGGCGAGCCGCGACGGCCGCCTGCACATCGTGTCGGAGGACACCGGCGCCACCCTCGCCGCCGACGCGTGGCGCGGGCTCGCCACCGACGGCGACAACCGCCTGCTCGCGCACATCGTCCGGTTCTTCGAGGTCGACGGCGTGCGGGTCGCCACCCGCGCGGCGTCGCCGCTGGGCGCGGGCATCGCGGGTTCGTCCGCCCTCAACGTCGCGGTCTGCGCGGCCCTGGCCGCCTGGCGCGGGGTGGACTACCCGGCCGAGCAGCTCCTGACCCTGGCGATGAACCTGGAGGCGCGCACGCTGGGCATCCCCACCGGAGTCCAGGACTACCGGCCGGCGTGCTACGGGGGCGTCGCCGCGGTGGAGCTCGGACCGGCGGGGGTGCGCCGGGTCCCCCTCCCGGTCGACCCCGCCGACCTCGAACGCCGCCTCGTGCTGGCGTACAGCGGCGACTCCCGGTCGTCGGGCATCAACAACTGGGAGATCACGCGGCGGCACATCGAGGGCGACTCCGCGGTCGTCGCCCACCTCGGACGCATCGCCGGAATCGCGGCGGCGGCCCGCGACGCCCTGACCCGCGGCGACTGGACGGCGCTCGCCCGGCAGGTGACGGCGGAGTGGCGTGAGAGGAAGGCCCTCGCCCCCGGCGTGACCACGCCGGCGATCGACCGGTTGTTCGCGGCGGCGGCCGCGGCCGGCGCCGCGGCCGGCAAGGTCTGCGGCGCGGGCGGCGGCGGCTGCCTCTTCTTCCTGGTCGACCCGGCCCGGCGCGACGCCGTGCGCGACGCGCTGGCCGGGGCCGGCGCCCGCCTCCTCGACAGCCCGATCGACCTCGACGGTCTCCGCGTGCGGAGACTCGATTGACGATGCGGCCGGGGCCGGCGCCCCGCGGGCTCACGGGTCGACGTAACCCAGGTAGTTGTCGGGGGTGATTCGGGCCGTCCTCACCTCGCCCTGACCGCCGAGGGAGCGCGCGTCCCGCCCGTTGATCGTGAACTCGAACTCGCCGGCGTTGCCGATGTTGAGGGTGATCTCGTCCTCGGCCTCGTAGGACTCCTCCTCGCCCGCCTGCATGATGCGCGACACCACCAGCTCCCCGTCCACCGTCAGCGACACCCAGCTCTCGCCGCGGGGCCGCAGCACGATGGCCAACGGCTCCGCCGCCGGCGCGGCCTCCTCGACTTCGACCGGCGCGGCGGGCGGCAACGGCGCGGGCTCGGGAGGGGCCTCGACGGAGGCGGCGGCGTCTCCCGGATCCGGAGAGAAGACCGGCATGCTGCGCAGTCCGAGAAAGATCAGCCCCGCCAGAGGCACTCCGACGATGAGCAGCTTGAACACGGTCTCGAGCACCTGCCGCGCGCTCGGCATCTGGCCTTCATCGAGTCGGCCCGCGTCGTGGGCCGACTCCACCGGGGCCTGGGCCATGAAGTCGCGGGTCGTCTGCTCGGGCTCCAGCCCCACCTCGCTCGCGTAGGCGCGGACGAAGGCCCGCGTGAAGATGCCGCCCGGCAACGGACCGAAGTCGTTCTGCTCGATGGCCTCCAGCGCCCCGACGGAGATCTTGGTGGTGGCGGCGATGTCCCGGAGCTCCATGTTCCGAGCCTCCCGCGCCTCGCGGAGACGCGCCCCCACGTCCGCGGACGGACCGCGCGACCCCGAGTCGGTCGGCGTGACGTTCAGTGTCTCTCCGAGCATCTGCGGATCTCCGCTGCGATGGCGCCGATGGCATCGAAACCGCCGGCGGGTCCGGGCTCGGCGAAGAGCCCGATCGCGGCGGCGCCGGCCGCCCCGGCATCCATCACTTCCCTCAAGTTGTCGACGGTCACGCCGCCTATCGCCAGTACCGGGAGACTCACCGCCCGCGTCGCCCGGGCCAGTCCGGCGACGCCGCACGGAACCCGGCCCGGCTTCGACGCGGAGGCGTACACGGTGCCCATGGTGAGATAGTCGACCCCGCCCTCGGCCGCCACCCGGGCCGCCTCCGACGCCCCGTGCACGGAACGTCCCAGCACGAATCCGGCGGGCACATGGTACCGCATCACCGGCGCGGGGACGGACGAAGTCCGCAGGTGCACGCCCGCCGCCCCCGCCGCCAACGCCACATCGAGTCGATCGTTGACCAGAATCAGGCTTCCGCTTCCCCGCGCCGCGTCGACCGCGTAGCGCACCAAGTCCAGCAACACTCGATCGGCCAGGTCGGGCTCGCGGATCTGAATGAGGTCGACGCGGGCGCGGACGGCCGACGCGACCTGCCGCTTCACGAGGTCCGTGCCGCCGCCGTACGGCGCGAGACGGCTCCGGCTCGTGATCAAGGCGACGACCGGCCGGCGTGTCGACAGCCCCCGCATAGGCGCAATACGCGGGCCGTCAGGGCTTCCGCAACCCGGATCCGCCCTCCTCCGCGAGCGCGCCCTCGACCCCGCCGGCGGGGGCCGACGGCGGCTCGCGCCGAGTCGCGCGCCGCCTCAGGACGGACGCGCCCGCGACGGCCGTCAGCTCCCAAAGGCCGACCGCGAGGCTGACGAGGCCGACGCCCGACACCGCGCCCCGGACACCGTGCAAGCGGGCCACGTCTCCCCAGAACGGCAGGACCTCGACGAACAGATTCCGCTCCCACAGCGCCGACCAGGGCGCCACCAGCAGCACCAGCCCCGTCTCGAGGAAGTACACGATCAGAAGGATCCGCGACAGTCGGTGAATCTCACCCTCCCCGCGGGGCTCCCCCCCCGCTCCCCGATGGTATCAGACATCGGACATGGAAGACGGCCGGAAGGTGCGGCGGTGCGCGGGCGACGGACCGTGGCGGGCCACCGCCGCGATGTGCTCCGGGGTCGCGTACCCCTTGTGGCGATCGAATCCGTACCGGTCATCGGCCCGATGCAAGCGGACCATTTCGCGGTCCCGCGTCACCTTGGCCACGATCGAGGCGGCGGCGATACAGGCGCACCGCCGGTCGCCCCCGACGACGCCGCGCTGGGGGATGAAGAGGGCCGGGATTCGAAACGCGTCCACGAGCACGAAATCCGGCAGGGGCGCCAACGCGCGCAACGCGTCCCGCATCGCGGCCAGGGACGCCCGATGCACGTTGAGCCGGTCGACCTCGGCCGCCCCCCGCACACCGACGCCCCACGCCCGGCAGGAATCGAGGATCTCGTCGTACAAGCGCTCGCGGGCCGCGCCGGTCAGCAGCTTCGAGTCGCGAAGGCCGGCGAGGCGCCGGGAGGAGAGCACCACCGCGGCCGCGACCACCGGCCCCGCCAAGCATCCCCGGCCGGCCTCGTCGACCCCGGCGACACGGGCGAACCCGAGCCGGCGCAACGCGTTCTCCGCCGTGCGGCGCGCCGACGGAGGCCGCCGCCGGCGCCCCCGCGGCCCACGCCGTCCGGATGTCGCAATGCGCACGCAGCCGCACCTGTCGCCACGGCCGCCGCGCCGGAACGGCGCGGACCGCGACCGCGGCGCCGCCTTCGACCGGGCCTACTTGGATCCGTCGGTCCGCCGCCGCCGCTCGCGCAGGCGCGCCGCACGCCCCCGCAGGCCGCGGAGGAAGTAGAGCTTGGCCCGCCGCACGCGGGCGGCGCGTCCGATCTCGATCCGGTCTATCGAGGGCGAGTGCAGAGGGAAGATGCGTTCCACGCCCTGGCCGAACGACACCTTCCGCACCGTGAACGTCGCCCGGGGCCCGCCGCGGCGGATGGAGATGACGACCCCTTCGAAGACCTGGATGCGTTCTTTCCCGCCCTCGCGGATCTTGACGTGCACGCGAACCGTCAGACCCGGCCGAAGGTCGGGACGCTCGCGCAACTGCTCCTGCTCTATCGTCTGCATGGCATTCATCTGACCGCTCCAGGCCGCGGCGGCCCCGCCGGCCGCCGCCCGCCGCGCCAACGACCGTACGGGCGTTCCGCAAGAACCCGATCACTCGTCGCCGACGCGGCTGTCCAACTCCTCCAGGATTGCCCGATCCTCGCCATCGAGCGCCGCCGCGTCCAGCAGGTCCGGCCGGCGCGCCAACGTCCGCTTCAGCGCCTCCCGCTTCCGCCAGCGGCGAATCTCCCCGTGGTGCCCCGACAACAGGACGTCCGGCACGGCGAGCGCGCCAATCGCCGCCGGCCGGGTGAAGTGCGGATGATCGAAGAGCCCCCGCACGAACGAATCGTCATCGACCGAGCGGGCGTCGCCGACCACGCCGGGGACGAACCGGGCCACCGCGTCGACCACCACCGCCGCGGGCAGCTCGCCCCCCGTCAGCACGTAGTCACCGATGGAGATCTCCTCGGTGGCCACCAGGTCGCGCACGCGCTCGTCGACCCCCTCGTAGCGGCCGCAGAGCAACACGACGTGCCGCAGCCGGCTCAGCCTCAGCGCCTCCCGGTGCGAGAACGGCCGGCCCTGCGGCGACATCAGCACGACCGCGTCGGGGGCGCCGTACCGGCTCCGGACGGCGGCGACCGCCTCGATGAACGGTTCCGCCTTCAGCACCATCCCCGGCCCCCCGCCGTAGGGCACGTCGTCGACGGTGCGATGCCGGTCGGCCGTGTAGTCGCGTAGATCGTGCACGCCGAGCTGCACGACATCCCGCTCCAGGGCCCGGCCGAGGACGCCCTCCCCCACCATCGCCTGCATCATGCGCGGGAAGACGGTGACGATGTCGAACCTCGGCATTCGCCCGATTTCGACGGCGCCTCACCCGGCGCCGCGCGCGCGGCCTGAACGGTTGAGTTCCAGCAGCCCGGCCGGCGGGTCGAAGACGATGACCCGCTCGCGCGGGTCCACACGCACGCAGATGGAGGCGGCCAGCGGGACGTGCACCTCGCCGGACGCGTCTTCGACGACCAGCCGGTGCGCCCCGCCGCCCCCTTCAATCGACGCCACCGTCCCCACCACGAGCCCATCGACCGTCTCCAGCCGGCACCCGATCAGCTCGTGATAGTAGAACGTGCCCTCCGGCAGGCGTCCCAGGGACTCCGCCGGCACGCCGACCTCGGCTCCCGCCAGGGCCTCCGCGCCGGGGATGGTCTCGATCCCCTCGAAGCCGACGATGGGCCGGCCCCGGTGGAAGCGCACGTCGCGGACCACGAGCCGTTCGACATCCCCGCCGCGGCGCGCGTAGACGGCCGCGCCCGCCCGGAACCGTTGCTCGGCGAAGTCGGTGTCCGGGTCGATGACGACCCGCCCCGCGTTGCCGTGCGGCCGGGCGACGCGGCCCACCGGGATCATCGCGTCCCAGCCGCGCCCCGCGGGGGCGTCGGAAGGCCCGGTCCCGAACCGGCCGGCCGCCGGCGCGCGGCCGGCGTCCCCCGCCGCGGACGCCCTCACCGCCGCCACCGGCAACCGCCCCTCACCGTCCGTCGACGACCCGTGCGCCGCGGCGATTCCGTGGCCGGAGCCCTATCGCCCACCGCGGACCGCCCTTCACGATTCGTCCACGAAGTCGACCACGACGCGCCGCTCCTCGGACTCGGCGGCCAGCGCCGCCAGCACGCGGATGGACGCCGCGGTGCGGCCCTGCCGTCCGATCATGCGGCCAAGGTCCCGGCCCGCCGTCGAGAGCTCGACGTGGGTCGTATCGCCCCCTTCCCGCTCCGTCACCGAGATGTCCTCGGCGCGGTCCGCGAGTTCGCGGGCGATGACCTCGACGACGTCCCGCGGACGGCTCATGCCGTCACCGCGGCCCCGTCGCCGCCCGCCGTCTCGCCGGCAACCGCCGCCTCGCCGCCCGCCGCGGCCGCGTCGGGGGCCTCCGTCTCGGCCGGCGGCGCGGGCGGCGCGGGATGCCTCGCGAGCAGCGTGCGGACGGTGTCGGACGGGCGCGCCCCCTTGCCGATCCAGTGCGCGACCCGTTCGTGGTCGACCTGCACCGTCTCGGGCTCGGTGCGCGGGTTGTAGTGCCCGAGCGACTCCACGAAGCGGCCGTCCCTCGGCGTGTGCGATTCCATCACCACGACGCGGTAGAACGGCCGTTTCGTCGTTCCGACCCGGCTCAATCGAATAGTCAACATGTCGCCAGTCTTCTCCTCGCCTAGCCCGGAAATCGTCGCCTGCGGCTCCGATTGCCGCCCAACCAACCCTGCTAGGAGTCTGCACCGTTCTACGGCGCAGACGCCTAGCCCGGAAATCGTCGCCTGCGGCTCCGATTGCCGCCCAACCAACCCTGCTAGGCGTCTGCACCGTTCTACGGCGCAGACGCCTAGCCCCGGAAATCGCCGCCGAACGCGACCGCAAGGTCGCGCTACGACCTCCGATCGCCGCCCAACCAACCCCCCGGGAGTCCGCGCCGTTCTACGGCGCAGACGCCCCCGCGCTCCGAGCCCGCGGGGCGCCTCGCCGGTCAGCGCCCGGGGAACCCCATGCCCGGCGGCGGGGCCGCCGGCCGCCGGCCGCGCTTCCCCTTGCGGGGCCGCGACGCGGCGCCGACCGAACGCAGCATCCGCCGCATCTCGACGAACTGCTTCAGGAGGCGGTTGACCTCCTGCACCGTGGTCCCGCTGCCGCGGGCGATCCGGCGCCGGCGGCTGCCGTTGATGATCTGGTGCTGCCGCCGCTCCCGCGGGGTCATCGAGTCGATGATCGCCATCGTCCGCCCGAGCGCCCCCGCGTCCACCTCCCCGGGCAACTGCGGGGTCATTTGCCCCATCCCCGGAATGAGGTCCATGAGGCGGTCCAGCGGCCCCATGCGCTTCACCGTCTTCAGTTGATCCCGCATGTCCTGCAGGGTGAAGTCGTTGCGCCGGATCTTCCGCTCCAGCCGCGACGCCTCCTCGCGGCTGACCACCTGCTCGGCCTTCTCGACCAGCGAGAGCACGTCGCCCATGCCGAGCATGCGCGACACCAGGCGGTCGGGATGGAAGGGGTGGAAGTCGTCGATGCGCTCGCCGTCGCCGACGAAGGTCACCGGCACCCCGACCACCGAGACCACCGACAGCGCGGCGCCGCCGCGGGCGTCCCCGTCCATCTTGGTCAGGACGACGCCGTCGATGCCGATGCGCCGGTTGAACTCGCCGGCGCTCTTGATCGCGTCCTGACCCGTCATCGCGTCGGCCACGTAGAGCAGGTCCGACGGCTCGACCGCGGTCTTCAGGGTCTCGAGCTCGCGCATCAGGTCGTCGGCGATGTGCAGCCGTCCCGCGGTATCCACGAGCACCGCGTCGAAACCGAGCTCGCGCGCCGACTCGACCGCCCCCTCCGCCCGCGCCGCCACGCCCGTCCCCGGATCCGGCTCGTGCACGCGGACGCCGGCTTCGCGGGCGAGGATCCCCAACTGTTCGATGGCGGCCGGCCGCCGCACGTCCGTCGACACCACCAGCGCGTGCCGGCCCCGCCGCTCCAGCCACCTGGCGAGCTTGACGGTGGTCGTGGTCTTCCCCGCCCCCTGCAGGCCGAGCAGCAAGACCACCTGCGGGCGTTGCCGGGTCGGGGCGAGCCCGCCCTCGCCGTCGCCGAGCAGCCCGCGGAGCTCGTCGCGCACGATGGCGACGACCTGCTGGGTCGGGGTCAGGCTGTCGAGAACCGCGCGGTCGACGGCGCGGTCGCGCACCCGGTCGATGAAGGCGCGGACGACCTTGAAGTTGACGTCCGCCTCGAGGAGGGCCAGCCGGATCTCGCGCAGCGCCGTCTCGACCGACTCGGGGGTCAGGCGGGCGTCGCGGCGCACCGCGGCGAACACCGATTGCAGCCGTTCACTCAGCGAGCCGAACATCGGTTATTCAGGGGAAGGGGGACCAGACGCAACCGCTTATGGTAGCGCCTTCAGGGGGCCCGTTGTCAACGCAAATCGCGTGCCGGGGTGCGCGACAGATTCGCCAAATGACCGTCAGGTGCGGCTGGTTGGCGAAGGCGGCCGGCCGCGGGGTCGGCGGCGCGACTGGCCGCAGAATCCGCACTCCCTCTTCGCGCACCCTGCGTGCCGAGGTGCGCGACAGGTGGTTAGATGACCGTCGGACGCGGTTGGCGAAGGCGGCCGGCCGCGGGATCCGCACTCTCTCGTCGTGCGCCCCCGAGCGCCGACGCGGGAGGGGGCGCCGGCCACCGGCCGCCTCAGACGGATTTCAGGGTGTGCCCCAGCTTGGCCTTCTTGGTCTGGAGGTACGAGCGGGCGAGCCCGGTGGTGGGCACCTCGATGGGCGAGCGAGGGCCGACACCGACAGCCCGTATCCCTCGAGCCCGATGAACTTGCGGGGGTTGTTGGTCAGCAGCCGCATGCTCTTGACCCCGAGCTCGCCGAGGATCTGCGCGCCGATGCCGTAGTCGCGCTGGTCGGGCTTGAAGCCGAGCCGCTCGTTCGCCTCGACCGTGTCGTAGCCCTGGTCCTGGAGGTGGTAGGCGCGGATCTTGTTGTTCAGGCCGATGCCCCGGCCCTCCTGGTTCAGGTAGAGGAGCACGCCCCGGTCCTCGGCCGCGATGCGTTCCATGGCCGCGTCGAGCTGGGCCCCGCAGTCGCACCGGGCGGAGTGGAAGACCTCGCCTGTCAGACAGCGCGAGTGAACCCGCACGAGCACGTCGTCGCCGCCGCCGACCTCGCCCCGCACCAGGGCGACGTGGGTCTCGCCGTTGACGACGCTCTCGAACCCCACCAGCTCGAACTCGCCGTAGTCGGTCGGCAGCTTCGACGACGCCACCCGCCGCACCAGCCGTTCGTTGCGCATGCGGTACTTGATCAGGTCGGCGATGGTGATCATGGGCAGCTTGTGGCGGCGCGCGAACCGCCGGAGCTGCGGCACCCGGGCCATGGTGCCGTCGTCGTTCATGATCTCGCAGATGACCCCGGCCGGTTGGAGCCCCGCGATGCGGGCCAGGTCGACGGCCGCCTCGGTCTGGCCGGCCCGCACCAGGACCCCGCCGTCCCGCGCCCGCAGCGGGAACATGTGGCCGGGGCGGGCCAGATCCCGGGGCTTGGTGGCGGGGTCCGCGGCGACCCGCGCGGTGATCGCCCGGTCGGACGCCGAGATGCCGGTGCTCGTGCGCTCCTTGGCTTCGACCGACACGCAGAACGCGGTGGCGAACTGCGAGGTGTTCTCCCGCACCATGAGGGGGATGTCCAGCCGGTCGAGCCGGTCTCCCGTCATCGGGAGGCAGATCAGGCCCCGGCCGTGCTTGGCCATGAAGTTGATGATCTCGGGGGTGGTCTTCTCGGCCGCGACGGTCAGGTCGCCCTCGTTCTCGCGGTCCTCGTCGTCGACGACGATGACCATCCGCCCCTCGCGGACGGCGTCCACCGCCTCTTCGACGGGGGCGAACGCCCCGCGCCGGCGCG
Organism: Vicinamibacterales bacterium; assembly: GCA_963666855.2. GTDB lineage: Bacteria > Acidobacteriota > Vicinamibacteria > Vicinamibacterales > UBA8438 > JAJEEA01. The sequence goes on along the minus strand of CAXXTG010000042.1, from coordinate 19,228 downwards.
ACGCGTCGGTCAGGGCCGACCGCCCGCGACGCTTCCGCCCGCCAGTCTTCTCGTCAGCCATGACTGTCCCCGCCCCGACCCCGCCGTCCTCGGCTCCGCCGGCCGCGGCCGCCCCGTGGACGGGCCGCGGCGCGCCGGCCGGCGCGCAAACGCCGGCGGCTCCGCCGGGCCGGCCCGGCGACGGCCGCGCCGCTCTACGGCGCCGCCCCCCGGTCGGCCCCGGAACGCCCGAACTCGCCGGTCTCCAAGGCCCGCACGACGTATTTCCCGATGATATCGCACTCCAGGTTGACGACCGCGCCCACCCGCGTCCGCCCGAGGTTGGTGTGGTCCCAGGTGTAGGGCACGATCTGGACGTCGAAGCTCGCGCCCCGCAGTTCCGCCACCGTCAGGCTGATCCCGTCGACGGCGATCGACCCCTTGCGCACCAGGTAGGGCGCCAGCCCGGCGGGGAACGAGACCGTGACCCAATGGAACTCCGCCTCGTGCCGAATGCCCTCGACGCGGCCGGTGCCGTCGACGTGCCCCTGCACGAAGTGCCCGCCGACCCGCGCGTCGGCGCGCATCGAGCGCTCCAGGTTCACCGCGTCGCCCAGGCGGAGCGCGCCCAGGCCGGTCACCCGCCGCGTCTCCGGCGACACCTCCGCGGTGAAGGACGCCGCGTCGGTCCGGATCACGGTGAGGCAGACGCCGTTGACGGCGATGCTCTCTCCGAGGGTCAGCCCCCCGGCCACCTCCGTCCGCACCTCCAGCTTCAGCCCCGCGGGGATCGGCGTCAGCCCGGTCACCTCGCCGAGGGCCTCAATCAGTCCGTTGAACATCGGCCTCCCACAGAACGTCGTCGCCGAGGCAACGGGTCCGCGCCGGGCCGAACGCCTTCGGTCGGCGTCAACCCGGCCACCTCGCCGAGGGCCTCAATCAGTCCGTTGAACATCGGCCTCCCACAGCACGTCGTCGCCGAGGCAGCGGGTCCGCGCCGGGCCGAGGGCCGTCAGGGGGCCCCGCCCGGGCGCCATCCACGGCACGCCGTCCGGCCCCAGGGCGACCGGACACAGATACAGGCGGACGCGGTCGACGATGCCCGCCGCCCACGCCGCCCGATGGACCTCCGCCCCGCCCTCGATCAGCAGGTCGCTCACGCCGTACGCGAGGAGCCGCGACACCGCCAGGGCGGGGTCGCGCGCCGGCAGCCGCTCGACCGTCGCGCCCGCCTCGGCCAGCGCCGCCGCCCGCGCCGGCCGCGCGTCGGCCGCGGCGTCGGTGGTCATGACCACCACCGGACCGTCGTCCAGCGTGCCCAGCACGCGCGCGCCGGGGGGCGTGCGCAGCCGCGTGTCGAAGAGCACCCGCACGAAGGGGCGCGCCCGGGCGGGGCCGCGCGCGGTCAGCCGCGGGTCGTCCACGAGCACCGTCTCGGACCCCACGGCGATGGCGTCGACCACCGCGCGCGTCCCGTGGGCGTGGTCCTGCGACCGCGGACCGCTCAGACCGGTCCGCCGGCCGGGGGCGGCGGCGATGCGCCCGTCCAGGCTCAACGCCGCCTTCAGGGTCACGAACGGCCGCCCGCGCCCCTTCACGGTGAAGAACGCCTCGTTCAGCCGCGCCGCCCCCCGGCGCCCCACCCCCACCGTCACCTCGATGCCGCGCGCGCGGAGCCGCCGGATGCCCCCGCCGTCCACCCGCGGGTCGGGGTCCTCGACCGCGACCACCACCCGGCGCACGCCGGCCGCGGCGATGCGGTCTACGCAGGGGCCGGTGCGGCCGGTGTGGCAGCACGGCTCGAGCGTGCAGTAGAGCACCGCCCCGCGCGCCGCCGGCCCCGCCTCGTCGAGGGCGACCACCTCGGCGTGGGCGGCGCCCGCCCGCGCGTGATGCCCGCGCCCCACGATGCGGCCCCCGTTCCAGACGACCGCGCCCACCATCGGGTTCGGACTGGTGGCGCCGCGCCCCCGCGCCGCGAGGTCGAGGGCGAGGGCCATCAGCGCCTCGTCCGCCGCCCCCGGCGGGAGCGGCGAGGCCCGGCCGGCGCCGTCCGCCCCCCCCGTCACCATCCCGACTCGAACAGGGCGTCGACGTAGTCGGCCGGCGAGAACGGGAGCAGATCGTCGATCTGCTCGCCGACCCCGACGTAGCGGATGGGGACCCCCAGCTCCGCCGTGACCGCGGCCGCGATGCCCCCTTTCGCGGTGCCGTCCAGCTTCGTCAGCACGATGCCGGTGACCCCCGCCGACTCGAGGAACGCCCGCGCCTGCGACAGCCCGTTCTGCCCCACGGTGGCGTCGAGCACGAGCAGCGTCTCGTGCGGGGCGCCTGCGACCGCCCGCCCCGCCACCCGCCGGATCTTGTCGAGCTCGGCCATGAGGTTCGATCGGGTGTGGAGGCGCCCCGCGGTGTCCACGAGGACCACGTCGCGCCCCCGCGCCTTCCCGGACGAGATGGCGTCGAAGACCACCGCGGCGGGGTCGGACCCGGGGCGGGCGCGGACGAAGTCGGCCTCGACGCGGCGGGCCCAGACCTCGAGCTGCTCGACCGCGGCCGCCCTGAACGTATCCGCGGCGCAGATGACCGGTCGTTCGCCGGCCTGCGCGAGCAGGCGCGCGAGCCGGCCGACGGTGGTCGTCTTTCCGGTCCCGTTGACCCCGACCACGAGCACGACGCGGGGCCGCTCGGCGGGCGCGGCGGGGGGGGCGGAGGCGTCGAGCACGCTCAGCAGCTCGGTTCTGACGATCGAGCGCAGGTCGCCGCCGACGCGCCGGTCGCGCACCGCCTCGAGCAGCCGGGCGGTCGCGGCGACGCCGAGGTCCGCTTCGAGCAGGACCTCCTCGAGCGCGTCCAGCGTCTCGATGGACGCGGCGCCCCCCGCGGCGCCGGGCCGGGCTTCCGGCACGTCGTCGAGACGCCCCCGCAACTGGTCGGCGGTTCGCCGCAGGCCGGCCCGCAGCCGTCCCAAGAAGCTCACGAGGGGCCTCCCCCGCCGCCGTCCGACTCGCGCCGCTGATTGGCGGTTCGCCACAGGCCGGCCCGCCGCCGTCCCGAGGGGCCTCCCCCGCCGCCGTCCGAACTCACGGGGTCCTCCCCCGCCGCCGTCCGACTCGCGCCGCTGCCGCCGCAGCATCAGCTCTTCCACCGCCGCCCGCGCTTCGATGCGGCCGGCCAGGACCGCGGCCATCTGAGTCGTGATGGGCAGGTCGACACCGTACCGCCCCCCCAGCTCGAGGGCGGCGGCGGTGGTCTTGACGCCCTCGGCCACCGACTGCATGCCCGCCAGTATCTCATCGAGGGGCCGGCCCCGTCCGAGCTCGCGGCCCACGTGCCAGTTCCGGCTCTGGCCCCCGGTGCAGGTCAGCACGAGGTCGCCGAGCCCGCTCAGCCCCGCCAGGGTCTCGCGCCGGCCTCCCAGGGCGCACGCCAACCGGGAGATCTCGGCGAGGCCGCGGGTGATGAGGGCGGCCAGGGCGTTCGGCCCCAGCCCCAGCCCGTCGACGACCCCGGCGGCGATGGCGATCACGTTCTTCACCGACCCGCCGACCTCGACGCCGACGACGTCGTCGCTGGCGTAGAGCCGGAAGCAGGCGCCGTGGCGGAACTCCCGCTGCACCGTGCGTACGGCGTCGCCGCACGCGCCCGCCACCGACACCGCGGTGGGCGCCGCGCGCGCGACCTCCGCCGCGAACGACGGGCCGGAGAGCACCACCACCGGGCGCGCCCGGCCCAGCTCCTGCGCGATGACTTCCGACATCCGGTTCAGGGTGCCGACCTCGAAGCCCTTGGTCGCGCTGACGATCATGGTTTGCGCGCCGACCGCCGGGGCGGCGCGGCGCAGCAACGCCCGCGCGCTGTGGGACGGCACCGCCAGCACGACCGCGTCCGTTCCGTCGATCGCGTCTTCGAGCGACGCCGTCGGCGCGGCGGCCGGGGGGATGGCGGCCCCGGGCAGGTACGCCTCGTTGACGCGGTCCCGCCGCAACCGATCCACGAACCCGGGATCGCGTCCCCACAGGCGGGTCCGCTTCCCGACCCGCGCCAGATGGATCGCCAACGCCGTGCCCCAAGCGCCCGCGCCGAGAACCGCCACGTCGTTCATCGATTGACCCGCACCGCCGCCGTCACCACGACCCCGATCCACTGTACACGCTCGGCACCCGCGAGAGCGCCCCCCCCCCGTGCCCGCCAACACCAGGCGGACCCCGCCCAGTGCTCCGAAACTGTGCCCCAAAAATGCCGTCTGCGCCGGCCCGGACACGTCCCCGCCGACTCGCAGCCGAGCGGCGGGCCGCCTCCCCGGCGCAACCCGGCCGGTCGGGGTTGAGGCCGCCCGCGTCGGCATCGGGTCCTCCGCCCCCCGCCGCCGCCCTCCCGCGGCCCGCCGCCGCGCGGTCAGGGCCGGGCCGCCAAAGGCGTCGACTCCAGCACGTGGTAGCGCGCCCCCCGCGACGTCCGACGGCTCTCATAGAGGGTCACATGGTCGACCCGCCAGGGCGGCGTCTCCGGCTCGATGTCCGACAGGGCGCGGTCCACGCCGCGCCGGCTCCGCGCCGGCCACCCCTTCATCCGTCCCAGGGTGAGGTGCGCCCGGAACGCCCGGGTCTCCGGCGGGCACCCGGCCGCCGCGAGCCGGCGGGCGAGTTCGGTCCCGACCGCGGCCATCCCGTCGCGCCCCTCCCCGACGCCCAGCCACACCACCCGCGGAGCGCCGGACGGCGGAAAGCACCCGAGACGCGACAGCCGGGCGGTGAACGCCCCGGTCGCGAACGGCGCCCGGAGCGCGGCGCGGACCGCGTCGGCGTCGGCCTCCGTCACCTCGCCGAGGAAGCGCAGGGTGACGTGGAGCTGCTCCGGGGCGACCCACCGCACCCGCCCCGCGTGTCCCGCCAGGCGGTCCGCCACGGCCCGCGCGGCGCGCGCCGCCGCCGCCCGGACCGCCGGATCCGGATCAACCGCGACGAAGATCCTCACTTCCCGCCCCCGCCCGCAGCAGCGCCCGCCGCAGCAGGTCCAGCGCGACCCGCGCGGCCTGGCCGCGGATCGCCGCGCGGTCGCCGGGCAGGCGCGCGGTGACGGCGGCCTCGGCGTCCCCGGGGCCCGCGACCGCGATGCACACGGTGCCGACGGGCTTGGCGTCGGTGCCGCCGCCGGGCCCCGCCACCCCGGTGACGCCGACACCGAGGTCCGCGCCGGCCGCCCGCCGCGCGCCGGCGGCCATGGCCAGCGCCACCGGCTCGCTGACCGCGCCGTGGGCGGCGAGGATCGCCTCGGGCACTCCCAGCACCGCCCGCTTGACCGCGTTGGAATAGGCGACCACCCCGGCCTCGACGTAGGCGGAGCTGCCCGGCGCGTCGACGAGCCGCGCCGTCACCAGCCCGCCGGTGCACGACTCCCCCACCGCCACCCGGAGGCCGCCGCGCGCCAGCAACGCCCCCACGACCTCAGGCAGCGAGCGGCCGTCCGTGCTGAACACGTGGTCTCCCAGCGCCGCCGCGAGCTCCCCGGCGGCGGCGGCGAGGACCGCGGCGGCGGCCGGCTCCGACTCGGCCCGGGTCGACAGGTGCAGCTCGACGAGCCCCGGCGACGCCAGCACCGTCGTCTCGACCGCGGGGTCGGCCCGCCGCCACCCCTCGTAGACGGGCCGGGCCCGCTCTTCGACGTGCGACTCCCCCCGCCCGGCCACCCGCAGCACCCGCCGGTACAGCCGGTTCGCCGTCGCGCGGGCGGCGAGCCGGCCCCGCACGAGCCCCGTGAACATCGGCTCGAGCTCGCGCGGGGGGCCCGGCAGCAGCACCACCACGCGCGCGTCCTCCTCCATCCACAGCCCCGGCGCCGTCCCCCGCGGGTTGTCGAGCACGGCCGCGCCCGCCGGCACCCGCGCCTGGCGCCGGTTGTTCCCGGGCATGTCCCATCCCCGGCGGGCGAAGCGGGCGCGCAGACCCTCGACGATGGCGGGGTCCTCGCGCAGGGGGCGGTCGAGCACGCGGGCCACGGTTTCGCGCGTCAGGTCGTCCGCGGTGGGGCCGAGCCCGCCGCAGATCACGAGCAGGTCGACGCGGGTCAGCGCCGACCGCACGGCGGCGGCGAGGTCGCCGCCGTCGTCGCCGACGATCGACTTGCGGCGCACGACGATGCCGAGTTCGTTGAGCCCGGCGGTCAGGAACAGCGAGTTGGTGTCGGACCGGAAGGGCGTCAGCAGCTCGGTCCCCACCGCGATGATCTCGGCCGTCGACAGCGGGCGGTCCGAAGGGGGGGAGGCCGTGGGTGTCATCGATCCGGCGAACCTGCCATGAAACGTCTCGAAGAACCGCGCGGGCGGCCCGTAGCCTGCGGCGGGCGTCCCGCGCGGTCTATCGCCGATGCGGCCCGTCGGCGGCATCGGGCCCGCCGCAGCCGGCTTCACGCCCGGTCGCCCGCGCCCCTCATGCGGCTTCGCCGCGCCGCCTTGCGGCCCCGACGCGCCGCCTCGCGGCCTCGCCGTGCCGCCCTGGCGGTCTCGCCGCGCCGCGGCCTCGACGCCGCCGCGCCACGGGGGCGTCCCGCGGCCAAGTGCGCCCTGGGACCTGCCCGCCGGCTCCCGGGAGGCGGCCCGGATCAGGCGCCGGCCAGCCAGAGGAGCAGGCGCAGCAGCGCCTGCGCGTACAGCCCGGCGACGAGATCGTCCGCCATCACCCCCCACCCGCCGGGCAGCCGTTCCGCCCGCCGGGCGGGGAACGGCTTCACGATGTCGAAGAGGCGGAACGCGAGGAATCCGACCGCCGCGCCCGCGGGACCGACGGGAACGGCGGCCAGGGTCAGGAGCATGCCGGCGGTCTCGTCGATGACGATGAGGCCCGGGTCGCGGCGTCCGCACGCCGATTCGGCCCGCGTGGCCGCCACCACGCCGACCGCGGTCACCGCCAGCAGCACCGCCGCCTCGACGGCGAGGGACCCCGACGCCCGGACCGCCCAGAACAGCAGCAGCCCCGCCGCCGACCCGAACGTCCCGGGAGCGACGGGCGCGCGGCCGCAGGGGCCGACGGTGGCGATGCCCAGGACCGCCCGCTCGCGCCATCCCGCCGTCGCCGGTCCGGTCACGCCTTCCCGCCCTCCCCCGGTCCGCGCGGGGTCGGGGGCGCCGCCAGCACCCGCGTGCCCGCGAGCACGTCATGCAGGGTGCGGCCCTCGCGCGCGAGGAAGATCCACACGACGCCGAGGCCGACGGTCATGGACACCGGCGTCCAGAACGCGCGGACCAGCGCCCTCGGCACGGGCACCGCGCCCCCTTCCGCATCCACGACGCGCAGGCGGCACGCCATCTTGCCGATGGTCTGCCCCCCCGCCGCCGTCAACGCGATGAGATAGCCGGCGTCGAGCAGGCACAGGAACGCCGCCAGGGGCGGCACGGGCAGGATGTCGAGCGACTGCAGGTCCAACCCCGTGAGGCGGAGGGTCAGCCAGACCACCGCCGCGTCGAGGCCGGCGAGCAGCGCGAGGTCGCAGCAGCCGGCGGCGACGCGCACGCCGGGCCGAGCCGACGCCGGCCGCGCGGGCTCCTCCGCCGGCGATGCCGCCTCGGCGGAGGCCGCGGCGCCCCGCCGCGGCGCGCCCGGTCTCGGGTTCCTATCCCCGTGCGCGGACCGCCGCACGCGGAGCGGCGCCCGAACCCGCGGTTGCCGGGCGTCGAGGTCCGGCTCGGGCGGGAACAGATGCAGGTCGGGCGGCGGCGCCGTCGCGTCTCCCTCCCGCACGGAACGGGGACCCCGGCCTGCGGCGGACCGGTCGGCGCGGGAGGGGGTCAGGGCCGCCTCCCGCATCCCCGGCCGGGGGGCGACGGCCGTCGCGGCCCCTCCAGCGGCGTGTACCGGCCGCAGGCGTTCCACCGCCCGCATCCCCGGCCGGGGGGCGACGGCCATCGTGGCGGCAACCGCATCGGCGTCATTCTACTAGCAGTCGATGCCGCGCGTCGCCGCCGGCTCGATGAAGCCGCGCGGGGCTTCATCGCCCGCGCCGCCGCTGCCGGGGCTGTGCTATACCTGCCGCATGGGGCTGATCGACACCGGCGGCGAGGGCCTGATCGAGGCGGTCCCCAACGTCAGCGAGGGGCGCCGCCGCGACGTCATCGACGCCCTCGCGGCGGCCGTCGACGGCGCACCCGGCGCGGCCCTGCTGGACACGTCGTCCGACCCCGCCCACAACCGGACCGTCTTCACGCTGGTGGGCGGCGCCGCCGCGCTGAAGACCGCCCTCCTCGAGCTCTACGCCGCCGCCCTCGCCCGAATCGACCTTCGAACCCATACCGGCGTGCATCCCCGCATCGGCGCCGTGGACGTGGCCCCGTTCGTCCCCCTCGACACCGGCGGCATGCCCGCCTGCGCCGCCCTCGCCGCCGATCTGGGCGGGGCCGTGGCCCGGCGGTTCGACCTCCCGGTCTACCTGTACGAGCAGGCCGCCCGGACCCCCGACCGGCGGAAGCTGGAGCGCATCCGCCGCGGCGGCTTCGAGAACCTCGGCGCGAAGATGCGCGACCCGGCCTGGCGCCCCGACTTCGGACCCGCCGCGCCCCACCCCTCGGGCGGGGCCACCGTCATCGGGGCGCGGCGGCTGCTCGTCGCCTTCAACGTCAACCTCGACACCGGGGACGTCGACGTCGCCCGCCGCATCGCCCGCGCGGTGCGCGCCTCCGGCGGGGGCCTCGCCGCGGTCAAGGCGATCGGCGTGAGGACGGCGCGCCCCGACGTGGTGCAGGTCTCGATGAACCTCGTGGACTTCGAGCGGACGCCGCTCCACCGGGCGTTCGAGGCGGTCCGCGGGGAGGCGGCGGCGCACGGCGTCGAGGTGCGCGGCAGCGAGATCGTCGGCCTCGCGCCCGCCGCCGCCCTCCTGCCGGCCGCCGCCCGCGCCCTCCGCCTCGACGGGTTCACCCTGCGCCGGGTGCTGGACAACCGACTCCCGCCGCGGGATGCCTTCCCGACGCCTCCCGCGGCCCCCGAGACGTGAGCCCGGCCGCGTCAGGACCATGCGCGAAAGTTGTCAACTTCGCCCGCCCGTAGCCCGCTTCTTCGGTTTCCTGCGCTCGCCGCGTGGCAAGGCGATTGCCGCCAGTGCCCTCAGTCCTTCGCGTCGAGCAGATCCTGCAGCTCGGTCATGAACTCGCCCACATCGCGGAAGTCCCGGTACACCGAGGCGAACCGGACGTAGGCGACCTTGTCGAGCCGCCTCAGCTCCTGCATCACCAGCTTCCCGACCTCCGTCGTCGGTATCTCCTTTTCGGGGCGCTCCTGCAGAATGGTCTCGACCCGGTCCGCCAGGGCCTCGACCGCGGCCCCCGTCACCGGCCGCTTCTCGCACGCCTTCAGCATGCCGGACGTGATCTTGTGGCGTTCGAAGCGCTCGCGGGTGCCGTCCTTCTTCACGACCATGTACGGGATCTCGTCGATCCGCTCGTAGCTCGTGAAGCGCCGGCCGCACGACTGGCACTCGCGCCGGCGGCGGATGACCTCGCCCTCCCGGCTCTCGCGCGAGTCGACCACCTTGTCGCCGAGATGACCGCAGAACGGGCACTTCATGTCGGTCCCGGGAACCTGTCCGCCCCGCGCCGCCGCCGGTTCACGCCGAACCGCCCGTGGCTACCGTCCGCGGTGCACTCGAGCCGCACGCGTCCCGCTCGCCTGCGCCGCCCGCCGCGGTCAAGCATGCCCGGCATTCTCCGCTGTCGCGCCTTCCCCAGCGTGCGCCGCGGCGGTCTGACGGCGGACTATTCCACGAACCACAGCGACGGAACATTCAGCCGCCGCCGACGGAATGCGCTCCGTCGGCCGGCGCCGGCGATGCGCCGGGGGCGGACTCGTCGGCCGACGCCGACGAAGACGTGAGGTCCCTCATCCCCCGGAAGGTAATGCCGTCGCGCGCCATCCACGCCAGCCCGACCACCGTCACCGGCGCGAACGTCGCCGCGTGCAGCACCAGGGCGGCGCCGACGGCCGCGTCCGGCGGCGCCGCGTAGAACGCGGTCAACCCCACCTGCACGGCGACGTGGAACCCCCCGACGCCGGCCGGGGTCGGGGCCGACACGCCGAGGGCCATCAACGCCATCAGGAGCAGGCCGCTGCTCGGCGGCAGCGCGATGCCGAACGCCAGGCAGCCCCACCACGCGGTCGCCCCCACCATCGACCACATCACCAGCGACCACGCGACGGCCTGGAGCAGCCGCGCGGGGTCGCGGGCCGCGCCCAGGCCCGCGCTGAAGCGCGTGATGAATCGGCCCGCGGCCGCCCCCGCGCCGCGCGGGGCCAGCCGTTCCACCCGCGCCGAGATCGAGACCGCCCACTCGGGACGCCGCGCCGCGGCGCAGACCAGGGCCAGGACCGCGCCGGCGCCGAGCGCGACCATCAGCCCCCCCGCCTTCAGGGCCCCGAGGACCTGCTCGTCGGTGCTCGGCAACTGGCGGCTGAACGCCAGCAGGAACAGGCCGAAGAGCAGGACCACCGCGACCATGTCGAGCAGGCGTTCGACCACGATGGTGGCGAGGGCGGCGCTCATGCTGAGCCGCTCGCGGCGGGCGAGCAGGTAGGGCCGGACGACCTCGCCCAGGCGCGGGACGATGGTCGAGGTGGCGAACCCGATGACCGTGGCGCGGGTCGCCGACCCCACCCCGACCGGCCCGAGCGGGGCCAGCAGCAGCAGCCACCGCTTCACGCGGACCACGTAGGCCAGGGCGATGCCCGCCGCCGACGCGGCGATCAGATCGGCGCGGGCGCCCTCGATCTCCGCCCACACCGACGCCGGATCGGCGCTCCGGAACACCCACGCCATGAGGGCCACGGCCAGGCCGACCACGCCGACGGTTCGAAGGTGGGTACGCATGCGCTCGCGTGTCCGTGCGGTGACGATTCCGTGGGAGTCGGGCGCCGCGGCGCATCCGCCGGCGGCTCAGACGGACTTCATCGGGTCTCGGGGAGAATCGCCGGACCGCGACGGCGACAACGGGAGTGACGCGGGCGGCCGACGGCTCCCTTGCCGCCTGCGCGTCTCTTCGGTAAGCTACGATTCTACATGCTCCCGGGCATCGGCCGTTGCGCCGACGGCCCGGCCGCCCGTGTCGGAGTTCGGCGTCGCACCCGCGCCCCGAGGGCGCCGGGCGCGTCGGCGTCTTGCCGGGCGGGCGCTTACGGGGCATGCTGCAACCGCGGACTGCAGGCAGTCCGCCGAGCAACGCAGCCTGGCGGGACGCACCGCCGCTCGACCGCGGCGGGGACGTCCACCGCGGGGCTGCCCATTTTCCTTTGTACGCGACGAGGCCAACGTGACGTCCGCACCCGCACTGTTCGAGACCGCCCTGGAGGGGCTGGAGCCGCAGCGCCGCGGCAAGGTCCGCGATCTCTACGCCGTGGACGACCACCTCCTGATGGTCGCCACCGACCGCATCTCCGCCTACGACCTCGTCCTCGGCTCGACCATCCCCGACAAGGGCAAGGTGCTGACCCAGCTCTCCGCCTTCTGGTTCGCGCGCACCGGGTCGATCGTGACGAACCACCTCGTGTCGACCGACCCCGCCGCCTATCCCGCGGCCTGCCGCCCCCACGCCGAGACCCTGCGGGGACGCTCGATGCTGGTGCGGCGCACCGAGCCGATCCCCGTCGAGTGCGTCGCCCGCGGCTACCTCGCCGGCTCGGGGTGGGCCGACTACCGGCGCACCGGCGCCGTCTGCGGGGTCGAGCTGCCGGCCGGCCTGCGGCAGTCCGACCGGCTGCCCGAGCCCATCTTCACGCCCGCGACGAAGGCGACCAGCGGCCACGACGAGAACATCACGGCCGAGCAGGCGGCCGAGATCATCGGCCCCCGGCTGCTCGCCCGGCTGCGCGAGCTGACCCTCGCCCTCTACGCCCACGGGGCCGAGCACGCCGAGTCGCGCGGCATCATCGTCGCCGACACGAAGTTCGAGTTCGGGCTGGTTCGGGCGGACGCCGGGGAGGGCGCGGGCGGGGACATCGGGGAGGGGGACGAAATCATCCTGATCGACGAGGCCCTGACGCCCGATTCGTCGCGGTTCTGGCCCCGGCAGACGTATCGGCCGGGCACCGCCCAGCCGAGCTTCGACAAGCAGTTCGTGCGGGATCACCTGGACGCGGTAAAGTGGAACCGCCAGCCGCCGGCCCCGTCCCTGCCGGACGACGTGGTGGCGAAGACGACGGAGAAGTACCGCGAGGCATACCGCCTGCTGACCGGGGCCGAGTTGGGCTGAAGTCCGGTGGACTCTCGACCTCCGCGCCCGCGGTCGGGCGACGCGGTGGGCAGAACTAGCGAGACTAGCGCTCGCGTTCCGCCAGGGCGGCGACCACTTCGGCCACAATCTGGATGTCGTGGCGCAACGCTTCGGTCACCACGTCGAAGTGGGTGCGCATGCGCTGCTCCGCTTCCTTGATCTCGCCCCGCAGGCGGTCCTCGGTCTCCTTGATCCCGCCCCGCAGATTCTTGATCTCAACCCGCAAGTCCGCCTTCGTCACGAGTGTCGGCAGGATTTCCTCAACCCGGTCGACCCGCCGTTCGAGGCGCTCTGTGCGCTGCTCCAGCTCCACCGGTTCCGTCTGCATCGCCGCTCTCCCGTCCGCGCCGTCCGCCGGCGCCGCCCGCCACCGCCAACCCCGCAACCCATCGTAGCACCGTTCGCGGGAATCAGGCCGTCCGCATCGAGACCCGCACGTCGCCGGCCTCCGTCGGCTCGGGGTTGATGTCCTCCCGCTCGACCGCCCCGTCCATGAGGTGGATCACCCGGTGGGCGTGCTGGGCGATGTCGGCCTCGTGGGTGATCAGCACGATGGTGTTGCCCGCGCGGTGCAGCCCCTCGAAGATCGCCATGATCTCGCGCCCCGTCTTCGAGTCGAGGTTCCCCGTCGGCTCGTCCGCGAGCAGCAGCGACGGCTGGTTCACCAGCGCCCGCGCGATCGCCACCCGCTGCCGCTGCCCGCCCGACAGCTCGTTCGGCCGGTGCCCCATCCGGTCCTCGAGCTCCACCAGCTCGAGGGCGGCCACCGCCCGCTCGTTCCGCCGCGTCGACGGCACCCCCGCGTAGATCAGCGGCAGCTCGACGTTGTGCAGCGCCGACGCCCGCGGCAGCAGGTTGAACGTCTGGAACACGAACCCGATCTCCTCGTTCCGGATCCGCGCCAGCTCGTCGTCGTTCATCCGGCTCACGTCCTTGCCGTTCAGCCGGTACGTCCCGCTCGTCGGCGTGTCGAGGCAGCCGATCAGGTTCATCAGGGTCGACTTCCCCGACCCCGACGGCCCCATGATCGCGACGAACTCGCCGCGCTCGATGTCGACCGACACGCCGCTCAGGGCGTGGACCGACTCGGCCCCCATGCGGTACGTCTTCCAGAGATCGTCGGTGTGAATCAGCGCCATCGGTGCCTTGCGCCTCCTCCTTCCATGATACGCTGGCGTCCCTCCTTGGCCCGCGCCCTACTCTCCACTGACGTAGAACGGCTCCCCGGGGTTCCGCGCAGGCCGCGGTCGGCGCCGTCGCCGCCCCCGCTCGCTGTCCTCCGAAAGAGCGGCACTTCTTGATGTACATCATCGATTCCTTTGCCCACCCGCGGCACTCTGTGGATCCGTTGCGGTCTGCTTGTCAGCGTCCCGGCCGCAGTCGGCGCAGGCACCGCACCGGGACCTCCGTCGAAGGCACCGAGATGCCACCATGAACGCGTACGCCCGCTGGGCCCTGCTTGTCGCCGCCGCAATCTCCGCATCGAGCGACCCGAGAACACTTGCGCTCTGGGCCCGTCACGTCGGCTTGAGCGAGAGCACGATACGAACTCGTTGCAGGGCGGCGCACGCCCCGGCTCTCGCCTCGCGCGACCTCTGCCGCGTGCTCCGCGTGGTCGCTCGCGCGAACATGGGCCGGTCCCACTGGGATCCGGCCGCCGAGTTCGAGGCCTGCGACCCCAGGACCCTGCACCGGTTGCTGTCCCGAGGAGGACTGACCGACTGGCCCCCTCGGAGCACTCCGCCGTCGGTGGGGCAGTTCCTACAACGGCAACGCTTTGTCGACACCCACGCCGTCGCCAGCTTGCCATCCGCGATCGCAATGGCGTTGCACGACGGCCCTCACACACTCTGACGTTCGCAACCATTCGTTCGTTGCTGCTGCGACATGCGGCGTCATGGCCCCGGTGCCGCTCGGATCGCGGCGCTGCTCCGACACGCCACACGGCCGCTGCCCGTCGCAACGCGAGCTGTCGCGGACATCCTGACTGCGGATGGCCGAGGACGCGCCGCGCCGGGCACCAGACCCTGTTCGTGGCGATTCACTTCCAGGCACGTCTCCGGCTCCAACCGCCGACCTCTACTAGCGCCTTTTACAGAAGTTCAGAACGAAATAGGGCGGGATATTGTTGTGCGCTGCGCCTTCGCCAAGGGAATCGATCGAGAATTGGTCCCCATGATCGATGCAATCGTCTGGAACCGGACATGGCGTCCCCCTGCTGCTCAGTCGAGAATACCGCGGCATCTCGTCTGTCGACAGCACGTGTCGGTACTCCCCCTCTCTGTCTTCCCCATCAATCTGGAAGATCATCTCCGTACCCGCGATGTCCGTACCGACCCCGGCGGCCACGACAAACCTGCCGGCGGCACCATTCTGCGGTTCCCAACCATTCCCCAACCGCGAACACGCCACATCGGTGACGATTACCGCGTTCTGCAGAGTGGTTCGAGTCCCAACTTCAAGACCTTCAACCCTGGACACGCGCTCATCGAGCGCGCTCAATTCGCCGGGCACCGTCTCAAGTAGCACCAGACGGTCGCGCAGATCCCCCAGTCCCGTACCCTCCGAATCAAGCTGCACGTCAATCACGCCGACAACAAACCTCCCGAACGCACCACTTACCCATGTACGAATCGAGGCGTTGGCCCATACCAGTAACGAGACGATCATGCTCAAGACGACGACGTACCTCGCGATAAAAGACACGTGGGCATCAAGGGCCGCAAGCACGCCAAGGGTGGCAGGGGAAGGAGCAGAGGTAGTGTCGTTGGTAGGTGTCTCACCGCCATTCATGGTCCCATCCCTCCATGACTGGAATCCCGTCGCCCGCAGGAATCAATGCTTACGCGGGTCCCGAGCACGACGATCTGCACGGTTCTCAGCGGGCGATTTCCGGCAGGGGATCGCGACATCGCCCCGCGCAGGATTCCCGCCCGCACGCGCTCGGCCACTTGAGTCTTCCGTAACGCATGCCAGCCCCTCATCATCTGCTGGAGCTGGATGTGTCGTCAAGCAAGAACACGGACAAAAAGCGACAAAGTTCGCACGACGCAGGGATAGCCCTGTGGTTTCGGCGGGGGCAATCTTGATTTTAATCAAAGTCTGCCAACGCGAAGCTGACCGGGGTTACACACGTCAACCGGCACGCGAAGCGAGTGTTCCTGCGTGCGGTAGGGAGGAGCGATAAGCCGGCCCCAAGCTGCCTATGTGATGTCGCGATCGTCGGGCAGCACGAACCACGACACTGACACCAGCGCCTCGAACGTCTCGCTCCAGCGCCAGCTCCACATGCGTCCACCGGCTGTAAGCTCAGCACTCACTCGAACAGCAGGTGCAGAAACGACACGCCCCAAGCGTCACCCCAGATCGCTCAGGTCGGCCATATGGTCAGGGCCAGAGGTCGGCGAGGTTGAAGCTCACGGCTTCGAACGGGGCGATCCGGACGGGCTCGTCATCGGCGGCGGTTGCGATCATCGCCCACTTTCCTGCGGTGGGTTCGAACGCTTCGAGCGTGCGCTCGGCAGGGTCGACGAGCCACAGGCGGTGTACTCCCTCTCGTGCGTACACCGGGCGCTTGGCTTCGAGGTCGAGCTGGCGGGTCGATGGCGAGAGGATCTCGCAGACCCAGTCCGGCGCGAGCGTGAAGTACGCGGTTTCCGGATAGCTCGGCATCCGGGCCCGGTGCCAGCCTGCAAGGTCCGGGACGAGGATGTCGTCTCGGAGGTGCAGCTCGGGTTCGACGATGATCCACCAGCCGCCCGGACCGCCGCGGCCGAACTGGAACGCCGAACCGAGGTCAATCTCGAGCGCCGAGGCCGCCAGCGCCTGCGGCGCGGCCGGTCGTGGATTGGTGTACAGCGCGCCATCGACGATTTCGGCTACTTGGTGGGGCGGCGCGTCGCGTACGTCCTGGTACGTCGCCCGCGGCCGTGTGTCGGGGTGTCGCGTTGGTGTTGCCGTGGCCATAGCCGTTTTGCGGCATTTACGGGCGAGCAGATGGCGGAAACAGTCCATCTACTCCGGCAGCGGAAGCTGGCGGCTCTCGTGCTCCCGAGCCTGGTCGAACGCCGCCACCGGCTGGGCCGTCCGCACCTGCTCCAGCCAGAACACGCCGTCGTAGGGGATGGCGTTGCCGCGGGTGCCGATGAGGTCGATGTCGCCGTCGCCGTCCATGTCGCGGACGAGGAACTTGTCGAACATGCCGCGGATGCGGCGCGACACGTCGTGGCGGGTCCAGGCCCCGGTCGGGTCGGCGGGCTGCTCGAACCAGGACAGGCGGCCGGCGCGGTGCGACGGGGAGAGGTCCGCGGCGTCGACGTCGCGGGGGGCCTGGCTGTAGGCGCCGGAGAACGCGTCGAGGCGGCCGTCTTCGTCGATGTCGGTCAGCACGAAGCCCACCAGGCGGTCGGGCAGGAGGCCGCCGATGGGGTGCGGGCGCCACGGGTCGGCGAAGTCGGCCGGCTGCTCGAGCCACGAGAGGCCGTTGCGCTCGTCGCGGATGGCGATGTCGACGCGGCCGTCGCCGCTGAGGTCGACGAATTCCATGTTGAAGCCGGTGACGACGGCCTCGGGGGCGATGTCGATGCGGTGCTCGCGGAACGCGATGCCGCCGCCGTCGGTGACGTTCTCGAACCAGAAGATGCGCCGCTCCATGCGCGAGCCGCCGATGACGTCGAGGTCGCCGTCGCCGTCGAGGTCGAACGGCTGCGAGTTGATGGGGACGATGACGCGGGCCAGCTCGTGCTCGACCCAGGCGTCGCCGTCGAGGGGGTCGTCGGGGAGCGCGAACCACGACACGGGGTGCTTCTCGGTGGTGCCGCGGGGCGGGTTCTGACCGCCCTTGTTGGCGGCGACCACCTCGGGGCGGCCGTCGTCGTCGAAGTCGGCGAGGAAGACGCGGATGTACGAACCGCGGTCGAGGGTCGACGCGGGGATGACCCGCTTCCACCGCTCGGCCCGCCCCGCCGCGCCGGGGTTCTCGAAGTAGATGAGGTGCGACAGCTCGCAGGCCACGACGACGTCGGGATAGCCGTCGCCGTTCATGTCGCCGACGGCCACGTCCTCGGCCGCGCCCGCCTCCTCGCCCTCGGCCAGGGTGTAGAGGTCCCAGGCGTCGGGGTCGGCCGAGCCGTAGGCGATGCGGACGTGGCCATCGGGAACGCCGTCGTAGGTGGTGTCGGACTCGTGGACCGAGACGATGTCGGGGTAGCCGTCGAGATCGAGGTCGGCCATGGCCAGCCCGTCGCTGCCCGCGAGGGCGACGCCGCCCAGCTCCAGGTCGTCGATGATGTGTTCGCGCCACGAGATGTACGACCCGTCGGCGGCCCGCGCCCGCGTCGGCGTGTCCGCGATGGTCATCCTGCCGTCGCCGGACTGGGCGGACACCCCCTCCCCAGCCGCCAGGCCGACGGCCAGCGCGGCCGCACCCGCGAGGATCGTGACGAACCGCCGCCGGCTGGTCCTTGCATGCATGAATCTGCTCCTCGACTCGGGCGCGCGATGGCGACGTCAGGCCGAGCACTGCCCCGCCACGGACTTCCCGCGTCCGGCGACAGCCGCCTCGGGGCCCGGGACAGCGAGGGAATCGTCCGGCCGCGCCCCTGGCGGGCCGGCGGCGAAGACCGCACCCTGGTGGAGCCGCGAAGGCTGCGTCGAGCGCCGTCCCCGGGCGAAAGACGGGCTGCACCATGGTGGAGCCGGGAACGCTGCGTCAGGCGCCGCCGCCGAGTTCCGCGCCCGGCCATCCGCCATGCGGTCGCGCCGTCCTGCGGCGCAGAAGCCTACGGCGTGGCCGCCGACTTGACCTCTACGGTCACGTTGACCGGCGTCACGAAGACGGTGTCGTCCGCCACCGCCTGCAGCACGTAGGTGCCCGGCTCGCTGAAGGACACCTCGGTGACCGCCCGTCCCCCTTCGCCGATCTCCGGCACCCGCGGGTCGAACCTCACGGTCCCCGGCCCGCGCCAGTGCAGCCACGTGACGGCGAGGCCGGTGGCCGCCGCCCTCCGGGGGTCGACCATCGCCTGCGACTTGGGGCCGCGGCGGACCCGCCGCTCCGCGAGCCGCGGGTTGGGCGGGGGAACGCCGTCGTCGCCGGCGAGGACGGCGATCTCGAGCGTGTCGGGCAGGGTCACCTCAAGCTGGTCCTCGCCCTCCAGCCGGACGACGGGGCGCTGGTTGTCGGCGTAGCCCTGGCCCGAGCCCGTCCCCCGGTTCAGGCGCATGACGCCGCCGTCGATCTCCCACACCGGCCACAGGTGGCCGATGGCGCGGTCGGTCCGGCCGTTGTGGGTGACGGTCCACACCAAGTCCTGCTCGCGCCCCCAGTCGGCGGGCACCCGCACCGTGAACACGAACTGCTGGCGCCGGTTGTAGAAGTGGGTCGGCTGCCCCCGATCGGCCGGCCCCGGCTCGAAGCGGTTGCTCGGGCCGACGGGGATGACCGGCTGCTCCTGGTAGTTGCGGTTCAGGTAGCCGAAGACCATGGTGAACGACCCGTCGTCGTTCCGCTCCCACCCCTCGAAGACCGGCTGCACGTTCTGGCCGCGGTTCCAGCGCTCCTGCGCCGACGCGGCGGACGCGACGGCCGCCGACAGCAGCGCGGCCGCGACGGCCGCGCGGAAGTTCCGACTCTGAACCCTCATGGCTGCTCTTCCCGTGCGTTGACGTCTCGCGACGTTCCCGAACCCCGAACGATCGAAACCTCCGCGATCACGCGATCGCGGAGGCTCCGGTCGAACCCGACCGCGGGCGGTGCGTCGGCACCCCCGCCCACCGATTCGCCGTCCACCGGCTCCACCCCGTCGCCCAGCGCCCCGGCAGGCGGTTCAGGCGCTTGCGCGGCGGTGAACCGGGGTCCGGACAACTCCGTCGACGCCCGCACCGACCTCGCGCGACGCCGCCGTTCCCGCGCGGCAGACTACTCGTCGTCGTCGGCCAGCGCCTCGCGCGCCTCGACCTCCTTCTCGAACGCCTCGTCGTCGAGCTCGTACCAGCTTA
>CAXXTG010000041.1:0-13133 GCA_963666855.2 Vicinamibacterales bacterium | reverse complement strand
CCAACTGGGAGCGCCCTTGCGCCGCTACGCGCCCGGGGGGCATCATTGAAGAAATCTTCGCGCTGTAGCCACCGCCGGCGGCAAGAGCCGCGCCCCGGACAAGGAGAAACGATGAGAGGCCCCGCCCGCTGGATGATCACGATTTCGGCCCCCGGCATGAGGCGGGGTCGCCACGCCGCCCTCGCCGTGCTGTTCGCGTGCCTGTGCGCGCCGGTCGCCCCGGCCCAGCCGGCGGCGCCGGCCGCGGTGGCCCCGGCCCCGCTGCACTACGCCGAGGCGGTCGAAGAGGCCCGCGCGCTGGTGCGCGCGGACATCGCCGAGCGGGGCTACCCCGGCATCGCGATCGCGGTGGCGGTCGACGGCGGGACGGTGTGGTCGGAGGGCTTCGGCCACGCCGACCTCGAGCACCGGGTGCCGATGTCGCCGGCGGTGAAGTTCCGCGTCGGCAGCATCTCGAAGTCGATGACGGCGGCGGCGGTGGCGGGCCTGGTCGAGGACGGCCGCCTCGACGTCGACGCGCCGGTGCAGCGGTACGTCCCGTCGTTCCCCGAGAAGGCGCACCCCGTCACGACGCGGCAGCTCGGCGGCCACCTGGGGGGCATCCGCCACTACCGCGGCAACGAGAACTTCATCCGTGACCCCTACGCCACGGTGCTGGACGGGCTGTCCATCTTCGCCGACGACCCCCTGCTGCACGAGCCGGGCACCGCGTTCTCGTACACGAGCCACGGCTTCAACCTGATCAGCGCGGTGGTCGAGGGGGCGGCGGAGCGGCCGTTCCTCGACGTCATGCGCGAGGCGGTGTTCCGCCCCCTCGGCATGCGCGACACCGTCGCCGACTTCGTGACCCCGATCATCCCCGGCCGCACGCGCTACTACGTGCGGGACGACGCGGGCCGCGTGGTGAACGCCCCGTTCGTGAACAACAGCTACAAGTGGGCGGGCGGCGGCTTCCTGTCGACGACGGACGACGTGCTGCGCTTCGCCAACGCCCATCTCGACGACGGGTTCCTGGCCAAGTCGTCCCTGGACCTGCTTTTCACCGAGCAGAAGACCCGCGACGGCGAGGGCGTGGGCTACGGCTTCGGCTGGTTCATCCGCACCCGCGGCGACGGCCGCCGCCTGCTGTCGCACTCCGGCGGATCGGTCGGCGGCACGTCGCTGATGGTGATGGAGCCGGAGACCCGCGTGGTCGTCGTCGGCCTGATCAACCTGACCGGCGCCGACAACGGCGTCGTCCGCGAGGTGCTCGACCTGTTCATCGACGCGGCGGCCTCGACGGCGCATTGAGGCCGCGGCGGCCCGTCCGCACGGGTCGGGCCGCCGGCCCCCGCTCATCGCCTGAGCGCATCCCACAGGTCCTCGACCCGGAAGCCCAGGGAGGGATCTCCGTGGTCGTCCGCTCGCCGTCGACGACGCGGTCCATCCGGCGGTGGCCGGTCGGGGCGAAGGTGTGGGTGCCCTCCTCCCGCTCCACCTCCGTCGCGCCGACGGTCCGGGTCTTGACGTAATCGACGCGGAACATGGTGTCCTGGGCCGCCGCCGGCCCGGACTGCAGGCCGGCGACGACGACCGCCGCCGGCACGAGCGCGCCCAGGCTCCGGAAACGGGCGGGGCGCGTCATCGGCCGCCGATTCGTGCGGGGATTCAACATCGCAGACAATCTCCGTTCAAGCTGCGGCGGACGCGCCATCGCCGTCGCCGGCAACCGCGCCCGCCCGTGTTTCCGAAACCAGCCCGAAGAGCGTCGCCTACTAACCCATCCAGAAACCCTTCCGGTGGGAGACGCCGAGCACCTTGTGGCAGCCGGCGCAGAAGTACACGTAGCGCTTGCCGAGGAATCCGGACAGGGACCGGTACTGGATGGCGCGCAGCGGCTCGTCGCAGTGCGGGCACACCGGGGTGACGTCGTTGCGTTCTTCGCTCTGGATCATCGGGCTCCCTTCACTTCCGGATCTACGCGTCGCCCCGGCCGGGCATTCGGCTGACCCGCGCCGTGGAGGCCGGGCCGCGGGGAGATGCGCTCGCGCCCGCGTCCCGGCGGATTCGCGCCCGCCGCGGTATCGGGCCCGACCCACGACCGAGCGAAACCGGCAGCGTCGGGAACGCCGCTTGCACCAGGAGGCGACCGGGTCCATCACGGGCGGGTACGACCCGGGGTCCGCCATTCCCTCAGGGCGACGGCAGGCCGAAGTTGACGGTCACCGTCAGCAGGAGGGGGACGGGCACGCCGTCGACCAGCGTGGGCTCGTACCGCCATTGCCTGACCGCGGCGACCGCCGCCTCGTCGAGAAGCGGCACGGAGCGCAGCACGTCGACGTCGCTCACGTCTCCGGTCGGGCTGAGGGTGACCTCCAGGATGACGACGCCCTGAACGCGGGCGGCCCGGGCCTCGGGGGGATAGACCGGATCGACATTGACGACCTTCGTCGGCGGGGCGATTCCCCCGCCGATCCGGAACGGCCCGTCCGGGTCGTCGGCGGGCCGGCCGGAGTCGTCGAGCAGGGCCTGCAGCTCGTCGAGCACGGCCCGCAACTGTTCCTGGAGGTCGGAGGCCCTCTCGACGAGCTCCGCGATGCGCCCGCTCGACGCCGCCGGCTGCTCCTGCCCGACCGCGCCGCCGGTCGATTCGGCGGAACGCGCCGCGGACACCGGCCCGGCCTGCAGGCCGGCGACGAGGACTGAGACGGGCACGAGCACGCCGAGGCTCGCGAAACCGCCTCGGCGCGTCATCGGACGCTGGTTCGTGCGGCGATTCGACATGGCGTACAACCTCCGTTCAAGCTGTGACGGGTCCGGTACCTCGCCTCGCGGCCGAGCAAGGCGACCGCCTGCTCGCGGATCCGTCGAACTACGTCTCGACGAGATGCGGCAACGCCGACCCGGCGCGGTCCGGCGAGGCGTCACCGGGCGATAGACCGCCGCTCGCGACGCGTCAGGCGCCCGCGCCACGGTCCTTCCACAATCACTTGGACACCGACCGGCTGCCGCGGTTCCGCCGGCCGCAGCCCGGATAGCGCCGCCTTCGGCTCCGCTCGCCGCCCTGACAACCCTCCAGGACCCTCCAGGGGTCCCTTCGACCACGGCGCGATCCGGCCAGGCACGGCGGTGATAGACTCGAATCAAGCCCCAACAGACCGGAACGATGGAGGACCTGCAGCTCCCCGACGACGCCCGAACGATCTGGGAACGGGGAGCCGAGACCGTGATCGAGACGTTGCGGAGATACCGGTGCACACCGAGCATGGGTGGCGGAAGCCTGCTCGCAGCACGCTGGAACGGACACCGCAGGAGCTTCGACATCGACTTCCGGACGAAGACCCGGGAGGGCCACCGCCTACTGAGGGCGGCACGAGACCCAGCGACCATCGCCCGCATGCGCGAGGCGGGCGGACGCAGCGAAGGGATCGCGACGAACGAGGGAGCCATCTGGCGGGTGACCTTCCCCGAAACCGGCGTGGGAAGCACGCAACAACGAATCGAGATCTGGGCGCGGACCGCCACGCCGGAGGGCGGCGAGACGGCAGGCCGCATCAACGGCCACCACATCCTCCTCCAGAGCACCGCCCAAGTCCTCCGGGGGAAGCTGCAGAGAACGGGAGCTCTCGCGGCGCGGGACGTCTTCGACGTCAAGCTGGCGGGCATGAGAGACCGGCGGGCGCTCGCGATAGCCGTCAACACGCTGGCGGACGACGACTTCGAACGCCGGATGCAGGTATGGCTGGACGGCCACATCGTCCTGGCCAACCGAGCTCCGAGGCAGATCTCCGGGGCATCGCCGGAGGAACAGAAGACCTGGGACACGCTGGCGCACGACGCCGTGGCCGGCTGCCGGGCCGCCCGGTACCGAACGGTCCACCTGAGCGCGCAGCCACACGTCCTGCGCTTCGAATACACCACTCGAGACGGCCACACCGGCGAGCACCTCGTGAAGACGGACGCCGTACACGCCGACACCGTCCGGCACGGCGTCTGGGACTGGCTGGAGGCCAACGGCCACGACATCGACGAACTCATCGGACGCTCCGCCGCACCGGCTGCGAGCCGGGAACGGATCCCGCTGCTTGAAGCTCGAGAGGACGGAGCGACTCGAGCAGGACACGCGAAGGCAGAGAATCCGCATCCGGTCAGGGGCGGGAACCTCGCCGTCGGGGGCGACCCGAAGCAGGGCGGCAAGCACCGACGGACACCGGACCGGGCATCAAGGAACAGAAGGCGGTAGCGATGCCACTCACGGCGTACGAAGACCACAGCGGCCCCGAACTGACGACGCCCGAGAGCGGGGGGTACCCCCGGGAACCGGACCCGGTACCGGGAGACCCCGACTACATGCCCGACCAGGAGGGCGCCTGGCAGGCGCCCCGGCTGCTGCCCGGGAGATTCTTCGAAGACCGCTACCGGGAACCCCGGAAGACAGAAGCCCATGCCCGGCAGTCGGCGGCGGTAGAGGGCCGCATCGCGGGCAGTTGCTGCGGCTGGAGACGTCCGCACCCGACGAGCAGCGACTTCTACGACGCGGTTAGGGCCGAGGAGCCGACCCCGGAGCAGAAGATGCTCATCGAAATGTGGATGGACGAGGCCCTCGAGGAGGAGATTCTCGACGCCTGGCGGGACAACGTGTACACGTGGCGCCAGTTGGCGGAGGCTTGCCGACGCACCGGACGGCGCCGGTGCCGCCTGTACCGGGTGCTCAACACGCATTCGCTGTGGGTCGGTGACGAAGACCTGGAAGAACTGTGGACGGAAACCGCGCCGGGGCCGCTCGCCGGGAAGCGCGGCCCGTGGTAGATTGCGCGTGACGTCGGAGTCATGGTGACGGAGTGAAGCGATGAGCATCCCGTTGTCGAGAGCCCTTGTCCGGACCGTCGTGCTGTCCGCGTTCGTGGCGGCGGTTCCGGCCGCCGCGGCCGCGAACGAAGGCGGGGCCGTGCCCGAGCACCCCACGTTCACCCGCGACGTGCTGCCCATCCTGCAGCGCTCGTGCCAGGTCTGCCACCGGCCGGACATGTTCACGCCGATGCCGCTGCTGACCTACGCGGACGTCCGGCCGTGGGCGCGGTCGATCAAGCAGCGGGTCGAGGCGCGGGTCATGCCGCCGTGGTTCGCCGACCGGACGGTGGGCCGGTACCGCGACGACCCGTCGCTGAGCGAGGCGCAGATCGCGACCATCGCCCGCTGGGTCGACCAGGGCGCCCCGCGCGGGAACCCCGCCGACGCCCCGCCGCCGGTCGAGTGGCCGGCCGTCGACACCTGGTACCACGGGGAAGCGCCGGACCTGGTCGTCACCAGCCCGCCGGTCGTGGTGCCGCCCAACTCGACCGAGACCTACCCCGAGCCGGAGATGTCGACCGGACTCACCGAGGACCGCTACATCAAGTGGATCCAGGTCATGCCGGGCGAGTCGCGCGTCGTCCACCACGTGCTCGTCTACGCGGTGCGCGACGCCGAGGACGGGGCGGCGGACGGCGGCGCGCCGAGGGGCGTCCGCGAACTGCTGGCCAACCGCGCCCGCGGCGACTTCGTCGGCGACTACTTCGAGGACGGCTACGCGCGGCTGCTGCGCAAGGACGACCGCATCCGCCTGCAGCTCCACTACCTGCCCGACGACGAGCGGAGCTTCACCGACCGGACCCGCGTGGGCATCAAGCTCTACCCCGCGGGCTACGAGCCGGAGTACGTGGTGAGGACGAGGGCGGTCTCGAACGCGGCCGACCTCATTATTCCGCCCGGCGCGCCGAACGTGCGCAGCGACGCCTACTTCACCCTGCCCGAGGCGACGCGCATCATCAGCTTCCAGCCCCACATGCACTACCGGGGCAGGGCGATGACCCTGGAGGCGATTCGGCCCGGCAGCCCGACCCCCGAGCTGCTGAGCGACGTCGACCGGTTCGCGTGGGACTGGCAGCCGACCTACGTGTACGAGACGCCGCTGACCCTGCCCGCCGGCACCGTCATGCACGTGACCGCGTACCACGACAACTCGGCCGCCAACCGCGTCAACCCCGACCCCGACGCGGCGGTCGGGTGGGGCCAGCGCACCATCGACGAGATGAACATCGGCTGGCTCGACTACTTCCACATCTCGGAGGACGAGTACGCCGAGCTGCAGGCGGAGGAGTAGCCGCATGCGCCGGGCCGCCGCCGTCGTCGCGCTGGCGGGCGCCGTCGCCGCCACCGCCGCCGGGGCCCAGCCCCGGCACCCCGTCTACCTGATCTACGACGGCTTCATCGCGAACGCCGACGGCTCGCTGACGCTGGCGTTCGGCTACCACAACGTGAACCACGTCGACGTGACCGTCGCCGGCGAGGACAACGCGTTCCTCGCCGGTTCGGCCGACCGAAGCCAGCCCACCGTGTTCCGGCCGGGGCGGCAACGGTTCGCCTGCGTGATGGTCGTGCCGGACGGCTTCGACGGTCCGCTGCAGTGGCGGGTTCGGTTCGCCGACCACACGTCCACGACGACCCCCCGTATGCTGGATCCCCTGTACGCTCTAGAGGAAGCGAGCGCGCGGCGGGCGGTCGAGGGCATCGACATCGACCGGGCGCCCCCGGGAACCTGCCTGGAGCGGGATGCCGAGGGAGAACCGTAGGCGACGCCCGGTGAGAGCCGAACCACCTCGACCGGCACGCAGCCGTCTCGACCGATGAAACTCCGATGCGGAATCTTCGCTACTTGAACTCCCGCCCGGCGTCGGCCGGTCGGCGCCGGTCGACATGACCCACGAGAAACGGATCGCGCCGGACATGCGCCCGAACGGTACCTACAGCTTCGTAGCACGGGCGGCTCGCTTCGCGTCCGTCCTCGCATCTTGCGTCCTGTTCGCGGGAGGGACGGCCGCGGCCGCGCAGCAGCAGGCCCTCGCCCCGCAAACGAGCGCCATCGACGGCCCGCCCGCCCCGGTGCCGCCGGCCACCATCAACCGCGACGCGGCCGGCGGGGCGACGGTGCGCGCCGTCCGCCTCGAAGGCCCCTGGCGGCTCGACGGCGTGCTCGACGAGCCGATGTACGCCGCCGTCGAGCCGTTCGGCGACTTCATCCAGCAGGCCCCCGACGAGGGGGCCCCGGCCACGGAGGCGACCGACAACTGGATCTTCTTCGACGACGAGTCGATCTACGTGGGGGCCCGCGTGTACGAGTCGGTGCCCGAGTCGGCGTGGGTCGCCAACGAGATGCAGCGCGACTCGTTCCAGCTCATCAACAACGACGGGTACATCGTCGTCTTCGACACCTTCTACGACCGCCGGAACGGCTTCTCGTTCCGGGTCAACCCCATCGGGGGGTTCAGCGACCAGCAGATCACCGACGAGGGGAACCCCAACCCCGACTGGAACCCCGTGTGGGACGTGCGCACCGGCCGCTTCGACGGCGGCTGGACGGTCGAGATGGAGATTCCGTTCCAGTCGCTCCGCTTCCGGCCGGGCGCGAACCAGGTGTGGGGCATCCAGTTGGGCCGCGACATCCGGTCGAACTACGAGGAGGCGTACCTGACGGCGGTGCCGATCTCGGCCGGGCCGGGGCAGTTCCGCCTCTCGGTGGCCGGCACCCTCGTCGGCCTGGAGGTGCCCGCGGACAGCCGCACCTTCGAGATCAAGCCCTACGCCATCGGCTCGCTCAACAC
Organism: Vicinamibacterales bacterium; assembly: GCA_963666855.2. Lineage (GTDB taxonomy): Bacteria > Acidobacteriota > Vicinamibacteria > Vicinamibacterales > UBA8438 > JAJEEA01. Next base: position 5,514 of record CAXXTG010000041.1, on the reverse strand, counting down.
CGACCGGACCGTCTCGCCGCCGATCTCGAACGACGGCGACGGGACCGGCGGCGTCGACATCAAGTACGGACTCACCGAGAACCTGACCGCCGACTTCACCCTGAACACCGACTTCGCGCAGGTCGAGGTTGACGAGCAGCAGATCAACCTGACCCGGTTCAGCCTGTTCTTCCCCGAGAAGCGCGAGTTCTTCCTGGAGAGCCAGGGCATCTTCGACTTCGCGCGGGTGGCCGGCTTCGGCGGCTTCGGCGGGTCCGCGCGGGGGAGCCTCAACGCCGCGCCGGGGGTGTTCCCGCCCGGGGACGCGCCGACCCTCTTCTTCAGCCGGCGCATCGGCCTCGACGCGACGGGGCGGACCGTGCCCATCCTCGGCGGCGGACGGCTGACCGGCAAGGTGGGCGACTTCAGCGTCGGGGCCATCAACATCCAGACCGACGACGTGTCCACCGGCGCCGCGTCGCCCGCCGGCGCCGCCGGCACGAACTTCAGCGTGCTCCGCATCAAGCGCGACATCCTGCGCCGGAGCCGCGTCGGCGCGATGTTCACCAACCGGTCGATCTCGTTGAACGGCGACGGGGCGAACCAGGCCTACGGCCTCGACGGGTCGTTCTCGTTCTACGACAACGTCAACCTCTACGGCTACTACGCCCAGACGAGGACACCGGGCCTCGAGGGGGACGACGAGAGCTACCAGGCCGCGTTCTCCTACGAGGGCGACCTCTACGGCCTCCTCGTCGACCACCTGCAGGTCGGCGGGAACTTCAATCCCGAGATCGGCTTCATGCGCCGCCACGACTTCCGGCGCAGCTACGTGCACGGGCAGTTCAGCCCGCGGCCGGCGGGCATCGAGGCGGTGCGGCAGTTCACCTGGGCCGGCAGCCTCGACTACATCACGAACGGGGCCGGGCAAATCGAGACCCGCATCCTCTCGGGCCGCTTCCAGACCTCGTTCGAGAACAGCGACAGCCTGAGCGCCGACATCCAGCAGGACTACGAGCTGCTGACCGAGCCCTTCGAGCTCGCCGGCGCCATGACCCTGCCCGTCGGCGGCTACGAGTTCACCGACTTCCAGGTGTCGTACCGCATGGGGCCGCAGCGCCGGGTGGCGGGCAACCTGTGGGTTCAGCACGGCGAGTTCTTCGACGGCGAGATCACCGCCGTCGGCTACTCGCGGGGCCGCATCGAGGTGACGCGCCAGTTCGCGGTCGAGCCGAGCGTCTCGCTGAACCGCATCACGCTGCCGCAGGGGGCGTTCACGGCCCGGGTGACGACGACGCGGCTCACCTACACCTTCACGCCGCGCATGTTCGCGAGCGCCCTGCTGCAGCACAACTCGGTCGACAACGTGCTGAGCACCAACGTGCGCCTGCGCTGGGAGTACCAGCCGGGCAGCGAGCTGTTCGTGGTGTACAACGACCAGCGGGACACGTGGTTGAGCCGCGGCTTCCCGATGCTCGAGAACCGCGCCTTCGTGGTGAAGGTCACCCGGCAGTTCCGCTTCTAGCGTTCAGGAGCAGTCCATGACAACGCCGCCGGATCGCAGGCATGACGCCGGACGCGTGGTTGCCGTGTGCGCGGCGCTCGGATGCGCGTGGATGATGAGTACGGCGGCCGCGGCCGCGCAGGGCGCCTTCCAGGTCGAAGAGGCCACCATCGCCGACATCCACCGCGCTATCCAGGCAGGGCGAGACGACCTGCGTGCGGGTGGTCGAGGCCTATGTCGAGCGTGCGAGGGCCTACAACGGCGTCTGCACGCAGCTCGTCACCGCCGACGGTGGACCGGTCACGCCCGGCCCGGGCGCGGTGCGCGCCGGCGTCCCCATCCAGTTCCCCGCGACCACCGTGCCGGTGCGCGAGATCCTCCCGGACTACGACGACTACCGGGGGCCGCCGATCGAGTTCGGGCGCATGGAGGCCACGCGGTCGGACCCGACCGTGCAGCAGCAGTACGGCATGGTCGTGGGCATGGCGGACGCGGGGCAGCTCAACGCGCTGAGCACGCTCAACCTGCGCGGCGAGCGTTCCGTGACCTGCCAGGCCGGATGCGACGCGCACCCGTCGGACGGCGCCCTGCCCGCGCACTGCCCCGCCGCGTGCGAGGCGTTCCGGCGACAGCCCGACGCGCTCGAGAGGGCCGCCGAACTCGACGCGCTGTACGGCCGGGACCCGGACATCGAGCGGTTGCCGCTGTACTGCGCGGCGATCTCGTTCAAGGACGTCTTCGACACCACCGACATGCGCTCGACGAGCGGGGCCGACACCGCCTACGCGATGGACGCCCCGCCGCGGGACGCCACCGTCGTCGCCGAGCTGCGCGCCAAGGGCGCCATCGTCTACGCCAAGGCCAACCTCTCGGAATACAACGCCGGCGGCGGGAACCCGGGGGGCGCCGCCGCCCGGTCGCGGACGTACGGCGCGGGCGTCGCGCGCAGCAGTTGGGCCGGCCCGTCGTGCAACGTCTACGACACGGCGCGCGAGCCCGGCGGATCGAGCTCGGGGTCGGCGGTGTCGGTCGGCGCGAACCTCGCCACCTGCTCGATCTGCGAGGAGACCGGCGGGTCGTGCCGGCAGCCGGCGTGGCGGAACGGCGTCGTCGGCCTCGTGACGACCAAGGGGCTGGTGCCCTACGGCGGATCGACCGGCGTCGAGCCCTACCTCGACCGCGGCGGCATCAACTGCCGCACCGTCGAGGACGCGGCCCGGGTCCTCGACGCGCTCAGGAACGCCGACCGCGGCTTCCACGACCCGCGCGACATCTACGCCGCGCTGCCGCGCGCGCTGGTCCCCGAGGCGTCCTACGCGAGCTTCGTCGTCGACGCCGAGGCCTCCGGGGCCAAACCGCTCGCCGGCATGCGCATCGGCGTGGTCCGCGAGTACATGGTGAAGCACACCGCCAACGACGCCGCGGCGAGCGATCTCGTCAACGGGCAGATCCTGCGCGTGCTGCGCGACGAGCTCGGGGCGGAGATCGTCGAGTCGTCCGACCCGGCGTATCCGGACGACCCGTCGATCCCGAACATGGCGTACGACTTCCACCGCGCGATAGCCGAGATCCTGCCCGTCCACATGCCCGAGCTCATCCAGGCCAGGAACGCCGACGGCACGTACCGCTTCGCCGTGCCCGGTTACGACGTGACCAGCCGCGACTACCTCGTGCGGGCGGCCGAGGGCGCCGCGCCGCTCTCGGCCGACTTGAACCTCCGCAGCATCAACCGCTCGCCGCGGACCCTGAGCTTCAGCTTCCACCTGGCCCAGTACCTGATGCGCCGAGGCGATGCCGCGGTCACCGACTGGGCGAGCCTGAACGCGAACTCGAAGTACTACAGCGAGCGCCGCGCGGTGGCGATGCGCAACTGGGAGAACGCGCGCAACATCCGCTCGGCGGGCATCACCCGGCGCGTGAAGATGCGCGACGTCATGCGGCTCGTCCTCCTCAACGTGCTGCGCAGGAACGACCTCGACGTGCTCGTCAACCCGACGATCACGGTGCCCCCGGTGAGAATCGGCTACGCGGGCGAGCCGTCGGTCAACGACCGTCCGACCGGCCGGTTTCCCACCAGCGCCAACCTCGGCATTCCCGAGATCACGGTGCCGGCCGGCTTCAACCGCGTCGTCTACGACCCCGAGTTCGTGCTGAACGCGGACCGGAACGGCTACGACAACGTCACCGGCCACCGGCGGACGGAGCTGGACGCCGCGCTCCCCGTCGGCATCTCGTTCTGGGCCGGACCCGGCGACGAGCCGATCGTCCTGCGCGCCGCGTCGGCCTACGAGGCGGCCACCCGGCACCGCCGGCCGCCGCCGGACTTCGGGCCGGTCGGCCGTTGACGCCCACACGTTACCCGCGGTGATAGGATCGCCCGCCTGCGCGCCGAACGCGCTACGGGACCGGAGAGTCCGATGCCGACGAAGACGCTCATGGTGCTGCTCGCCTTCGCGTTCGCCGCGACCGCCGGCGCGCAGCAGGCCGGGTTCGACCGCCTGCCGCCCGACGTCCTCGACGCGATGGCGCCGTCGGCGCGCGTCACCGGAGAACCCGGCGCCATGAAGGTCCGCCGGACGACGTGCGGCACGGCCCCGATGAACGAGGTCCGGCGGCGCATCGTCGACCTCGCCGTGCAGGAGTGGGCGTTCTTCGGGTTCATCGTCGTCGACCGGACGCTCGAGGAGCCCGGCGCGGGCCAATCGCGCCGGCGCCGCTGGCGGCGGCCGGGCCGGACCGAGTCGGCCCGCGTGGCCGCCTCCATCGCCGGCTACTGGACGGTCACGCCGCAGGGCGGCTGGATCATCGGCGCCCAGAACGAGCGCTGGCGCGGGCCGCGCGGCGTCGCCTCGCGCTGGCGCTACCCGTGGTCGGCGGCCTTCGTGTCGTGGGTGATGTGCGAGGCCGGCCTCGGCGAGGCCCCTCTCTTCCAGCGCGCGGTGGCGCATCACGTCTACATCGACCAGGCCATCCGCGCCCGCGCGGCCGACGCGCCCGCCGCGGCGTTCGCGGCCTACGACGTCGGCGAGGCCCCGGTCGAGCCGGGCGACCTGCTGTGCAGCGCGCGCCGGCCCGCCTACCGCTCCATCGCCGAGCGGCGGCGTCAACTGGGCGTCGGCGCCCGGACCCACTGCGACATCGTCGTGAAGGTGGAGCCGTCGCGCCGCCGCATTCTCGCCGTCGGCGGCAACGTGCGCGGCGCCGTGAGCCTGAAGCTGCTGCCGGCGGCCGACGGCCCCGACGGCAGCCTCAGCCCGCTCCCGGGCCGGCGGCGCATCTTCGCCCACCTCAAACTGCGCGGCGCGCCGCTCGCGCCCGACGCGCTCGACCACACGCCCACGATGCGCGCGGTCCGCTGCGACGACGGCTTCCGGCTGCCGCCGCAGGCGGCCGCGGCCGGCCTCGTCGGCCGCAAAGCCTTCTGCTGAATCAGCCGCACCCGAATACGGCCCCTCCGCCGGTCGTCGGCGCCGAAAGATGAACGAAGCCGGTCGACCGCACGTCTAAGCGGGCACGGAGCAGGAACGAAACGGGGGGCTCGGGGTCCAACGTTCCGGGGGAAGAGATGCGCTACTTCACCGCTACGCTGACGCTGCTGGTCTTGCTGGGCGCGACGCCGACCTCGGCCCAGATCGACGCCCGGATGCTGCGCTATCCCGACGTCTCGGAGACGCAGATCGCCTTCGTCTACGCCGGCGACATCTGGGTGGTCGCCAAGGAGGGCGGCCCGGCCCGCAAGCTGAGCTCGCCGCCCGGGGAGGAGTCCTTCCCGCGATTCTCGCCCGACGGCGCGCAGATCGCCTTCAGCGGCAACTACAACGGCAACACCGACGTCTACGTCGTCCCGACCCTGGGCGGCGCGCCGTTCCGCATCACGCACCATCCGGGCGGAGACCGGGTCCTGGACTGGACGCCGGACGGCCGCGGCGTCCTCCTCGCCTCCAACCGGCGGAGCGGCCTGCCCGCCTTCCGGCAGATCTACCGCGTCGCCGTCGAGGGCGGTCAGCCCGAGCGGCTCGCCGTCCCGTACG
>CAXXTG010000040.1:0-3304 GCA_963666855.2 Vicinamibacterales bacterium | reverse complement strand
CCGTGGGCGCGCCGCTTCGCGCCGCCGCTCTCGATCGCGTGGCGGGCCGCCGCGACGTCGTCCACGTCCGTACAGCACGCCGAGCAGCCGGTACATGCGGTCCAGCGTGCGCTCCAGGCGCTCGCCTATCGCGCGTTCCAGCAGCGTGTCGTGGGGCGCGAGCAGGGCCGCCCGGTCGCGGTCGCGGAGTTCGGCGCCGCGGGGTGCGCTCGAGCTCGTCGTCGCCCGGCGCCGGCGCGTGCCGGAAGAGGTCGTTCCGCAGCGTCAGGAAGCGGCAGTAGCGGGTCGACTCCTTGACGAGGAGCGCCTCGACGGCGTCGCGCGGGGACGACCAGGGGCGTCTCGCGCCCTCAACCGTTCGATGGCCGCGATGACCTTGTAGCGCAGGAACCCGTCCTTGGCGTCAAGGCTGCCCGCCAGCGCGTCCATGGACGGCTGCAGGGGCAGCAGGGCCAGGGTCGACGGAATGTGCCGCCGCACCCAGATGTGCTCGTGCGGGTTCTCGAGCGCGTAGCGGAGGGCCCGGGACGATTCTCGCCGCCGCAGGCCGCCAGGGCCTCCCGCGCCACCTGCTTCAGGCTGCGGTGCGCCAGCCCCGACAGCAGCCCCGGCAGGAACAGGCCGTCCGAGGCGCCGAGCGTCCGCGCGCTCCGGATGGCCTCGCGGACGACCTCGACGTGGGGGTCGTACAGCAGGGGGACGAGCAGGACCCGGAAACGGGGGTTCCCGATTCTGGCGAGGGCGCGGGCCGCCTCGCGGCGCCCCTCGGCGGCGGCGTCCCGGGCGTCGTCGATGAGGTGCTGGAAGCTCGCGAAGGCGCGGTCCACATCGGGCTTCCGGTCCGACCGCGCGAGGGCCGCCGCCGCCGCCACCGCCACCCGGGGCTCGGGGTCGTCGAGGGTGGTTCGACATCACCGCCGCCGCGTCCTGGCGGGCCAGGCTCGCGAGGGCCGCGAGGGCCGCCGCGCGCACCTCGACGTCGTCGTCGCGGGGTCATCCGCTCGACGGTGCCCTTCCACCGCTCCGCGACGCGGGAGCGCCCCCGACGCCAGCGCCTGCAGGGCCTTCACCCGCACCGCCTCCGACTCGTGGCGCAGCAGGAGCGGGGTCACGAGCTGGGGCTTGTCCATCGCCTCTAGCATCTCGATGGCGTACAGCACCGGCGGGGCGTCGGGATGGGAGAGCTCCTCCACCAGGGCCCTCGACGGTGGCGGCCTCGCCCGCGGTCGTCATGACCGCGTCGGGCGAGATGGTCCGGGTGTCGAGGCTGGCCCGGAACGCCCGGATGTACTCGCGCCGCGCCCTGACCGCGACCGCCATCCAGAGGCCGATGATCGCGAGGCTGGCGTAGCTCAACTGCCGCCAGTCCAGGGCGAGGCCCCACGGCTGGATGAGCGCGAGCAGGGCCACCGCGGTCAGGGCCTTCGCGAACCGGTCCATCGTGACGTCGATGAACGGCTTGACCCGGTGCCGCAGCTCGGTGGGCAGGGGCACGAAGAGGATCTCGCGCGTGGTCTTGTCGAGCGTGTAGCGCAGGGTCGAATCGAGCACCCGCGCCCCCGCCACCGCCCAGAGCGCCCCGGTGACGAGGATGACCAGGGGCGCTCGTCGTGAAGCCGATCGGCAGGAGGAGGAGCGCGACGCCGATGCCGACCGAGCGGTGGATGCGGCTGATGAGGGCGACCTGGACGACGAAGCCGGCGATCGAGAGATAGGCGGTGACCTCGGCCAGGAACGCCGCGATGCCGTCGCCGCCGCCGTCGCCCTGCGTGGCTTCGGCCGCCATGCTCAACTGCTGGTCGAGGACCGCCCGCGCCCGCGGCGGCGCACCCCGACGGTCAGGGCGAGCACGCGCAGCGAGCTCGACCCGGCGATCAGGCGCACGGCCTCGCGGCCGCCGACGCCGCGGTCGGAGGCGTCGAAGTCGGCCTGCTCGCCGACCCGGTGGCCGCGCAGCACCAGCACCACGATGCCGGCGCAGGCGGCGAGGCTCGGCCGCGCTCACCAGCACGAGCTGCTCCGAACCCACCTCCTCGACGATGGCCGCGGTCAACCCCGACCCGAGGGCGCCGCCGAGGCTGGCCCCGCCGCCGATGAACCCGAACAGGCGCTTCGCCTGCCGCGCGTCGAAGATGTCGTTCGCCAGGGTCCAGAACTGGCTGATCAGCAGAATGCCGAGGATCAGGCCGAAGAAATAGAAGGCGACCGGCACCCACACCGCCCCGGTGCGCAGAAGCGCCCAGAAGACGACGAGCAGTCCCACGATCGCGGCCTGCGTGACCGGTACGACGTGCTGGCGCGGAACGCGCCGGATGGCGCTGGTATAGAAGTGCATGACGACGCCGATCAGGATGCCGGCGGCGAACAGCACGTACGGCAGATTCTCGGACCCGAGGGTCGCGATGAACTGCGACCGCGTCAGCGGCTTCAGGATGTTGTACGACGTCATGGCGAGGAACGAATAGGCGAACATCAGCATCGCCGGCATCGCTTCCTCGTCGCGGATCGAGGTCCGCCAGCCCAGCAGCCGTTGGAGCGACGTGCGCGTGGCCATGAGTCAGGTGCGCCCGCGCCGCGGGGCGCAGGCACTGCCGCGGGGCGGGTTTACGGGCGGCTCCACGCGCGGGGGAGGGGGCTCGGGCACGCGCGGGGAACGTCGGGATGGCGCCATCGCGGAACGGGGGCTACAACGGTCCGTCGGCCCAGGGACCGGTCACCGCGAACGTGATGCCGGGCCATTGGGCGTTGAAGAAGAGCCAGCGCCCGTCCGGACTGAAGGTGGCCCCGGCGAACTCGCTGTAGCGGAAATCGCCGACGATGCCGTTCCGCCGGCCGTTCAGGACGACGTTGTTCCTGGCGAACGGAAAGATATCGCCCGCCTGCGTGAGTCCCATGACCAAGTTGCCCGGCTGTTCGTCCTCGCACGGCACGAGGCTCCCGCCGGGGGCCACGCACTCGCCGGTCGGTCCGTCCTCGCAGAGCACGAGGCTCCCGCGGGGGCTGACGCAGATGTTGTCCGGCAGGTCGAGCACGTGGGGTCCCGGCGACTCGAAGAGCAGGCGCAGCCGCCCGCCGTCCGGGTCGTACTCCCAGACCTGACCCGCCGCCGCGTCGCCGCCGGTGGTCGAGACGACGTAGATCCGGCGGTTCCCGTACCAGGCCCCTTCGAGCCGCCCGAAGGTGGCGCCGCCGCCGGCGAGGCCCTGGGCGTAGACGGTGTCCGGCGCGGCGCCGGCCCGGATCGGGATCGTCGACGGGCGCCCACGAGACCGGCCGCCAGACGCCCTCCGTCTGGCCGGTGCGG